>JBHIVA010000045.1:0-16490 GCA_042138015.1 Nitrososphaeraceae archaeon
ATGCCCTTTTGTATACAGGCTAGGTTCAAAGTTAACATACTCCATATGAGAGTGAGGCTCTGACTGAACCAATATCCGAGCGGCTATACTACTACCTCATAAAGAAGGTGAATAGATGTTTGTCGCCTGTTAGCCGAAATAAAAAATAAGAAAATAAAAAGAATGAAAAAATAAAAATGAATGGTAAGTAACATATATAGCGTATGCTATTTTAGATAATTTTTAATATGATGAATTATTAAAGAAAATTACGGTTGACAGGAACATAAGGAGGACCTGATACAGATGGAGATTTTCATAGATGTTAAGTTAAGGTAGATTCAAGAAGGAAATATTAAAAAATCTACGAAAATTGAGCATAGAACATATTAGAAAAAGTAAGCATTGAGATTACATTGTCCTTAAGTTAACAGAACCCAACTGCGTATTATGTAGAATTAAATGATGTATCTGATAATACTATTTTGTTCTCTGATAGACCTGATAGAATTGTTATGTCTGAAAATACATCAAACTATATAGATAACTGGACTACAGGAGTAGATAGTTTTACAGTTGATGCTTCTAATGCAGTTTTAGTGATAGACGGACAAGAACAACAGGATGTTGTAGTAGTTTAATTGTTTAATCCAATTTATGATGTAGATAAAAATTCATTAAAATATCAAGTAACTCCAGATAATGTAACATCTATTGATTTGGTAGATGAGTTTGGACAGTCAACTTTACTCATTGACCCTGGTGGTCAACCTGGAGGAGGATGAAAATTGTACTCATTACAGGATGATTATATTAAAAAATCTATTTATTAAGGTACTTCTTATTTCTTAACATTATTATAAAAATAATATTTTTTTATTACCATCAATAAAAAATTAAAATTCTATATCTTTGTAAGAGAAAAAGAACTATGGTCTTTCTTTTTTTTGAAATTCTAAAACAGGTTTTAAAATATCTTTATCTTCTTTCTCTATATCTTCTCTATAAATGTTAAACCATTCCTTGAATGTTGCTTTATCTTCTTCTTTTTGATGAATTTTATAAAGTGTATCATATATCCCTTTGTTAATTAATCCAGATATAGAGTCTTGAGAAAAGTCAAATATTTTATCTGAAATTGTATATTCATCATCTTTTCTCTCTATCTTTAATACATCAATAATATCAAATCTTTTATCTATCAAATCGTAAAAATATCGTGGTTGACCACCTCTTGTACGAGTTCTTTGCTGAGAATTTATTATATCTTCAAATTTTGTCTTTAGACTTTTATTACTATCATTATCTATCTGTGTACTTTTAGTGTTACTATCTTTATTATTATTTTTATTAACCTCTTTTATGGCATTATTTGCTAAATCTGTCATCTGTTCTACAAAATCATAATAGTCGGATATGTTTTGTGCAAGTTTTATATCATAATCAGTTTTATCATGAAATCGGATATCCTTTTCTCTATCCTTAGTCATGTCATAATCATATGATGAGGGTATATGATTTCCTTCTTCTGATTCTGGATGTAAATTAACTACAGTCAATGATAGGTCTGGAATATTTGGTGTTTGTTGCAATTTATAAAACTCATCCCACTTGTCAAAGCTTAATTTATTTTCACTCTCTAAAAACGAATCTAATATGTTGTCACTATCAAATTTTTTTGTCCAAAAATCAGTATGACTACTAATAAGCTCTCTTACTGGAGTATTACTCAATATTCCTCCATCCCAATATTTCTTACCATTAATTTCCATATATGGATAGTTAATAGGGATTGCAGCACTAGCAAGAACATGATTTATAGTAATACCCCTTTTATCAAAACTATCAAAAGTTTCAGGTTTAGCTGTTTGAATATCCGCTGCAACCAAGAGTAATCTTGGTTCATTGTGATCGAAATTGGTCTTTATACTTCCTTTTCCATAATGATAATCATATTCTAATTTAGGAGCAAAATCTAGAATACTTTTTTTCAATGGTAGATTACTATACTGATACCACCATGCTGAGTTTGGGGAAAAATCAAAGAATTTGTTAAACCACAAAGTTGGAAATGGAGGAACAAATAATGGGTCAAAAACATAAGGTTCACCATTTACGACCCTTTTCTTTGTAGAATAATATCTTCTTAAAGATTCTCCTGAAACAAGTAAATCTATAAAATACCTTAAATATGGAAACATTTGAGTCACTATATTTTTATTAAAGTCCCAATTATTTTTTATCAAAGACAATACAGCATCATAATAAGTAGAATGTGAAGAAATCTGCTTCCAAAAATTCAAGAGTTTTTCTGGAGATCCTTCCCAGTATTTCAGATTATTTTTTGATTTTTCGTCTTCGATTGTTGTTGTATCCTTTTCCTTATTTTCTAAAAAATTGTTTATTATTATGGAAGCATTAATTGCACCAATTGAGGTTCCAGCAATAATATCAAATACGTTTTCATTTTCAGATAATTTTTTTTTGTACCAATGATACAAAACATGATAAACACCAGCTTCATATGCTCCTAAAGAGCCTCCACCTTGAAATACTAGAGCTCTTTGTGTTTCAGGAGGTACTTTGATTACCTTTTGCATTTATAATTGAGATAATCTTTTAATATTAATAATATTTTCTAACAAGTTTTCGATATTATAATCTTGAATTTTTCATTAAATTCACGTCACATTATTTTCTGCAATATTTGTAGCCATTTGTCTTCCTTAGTATCTATACACAATCAAAAGAGAGATTTGAATTATATTTCCAAGATTTATTTTTAACCTCTCTCTAGGATAAATTTCGTTTCTACGTGTGACAATTTAGTGTGAAAGTAGGTATCACAAGATGAAAATATTTTCGACCCATAGAGATATTTTTTATTTTTAATATCTTTGAATTTATGATTATTTATACTTCCAGTTCAATTACTACAGGACAATGATCAGAAGATTTTGGGAATGTCTTTCCTATTCCTTCAAATCTGTCTCCTTGGTATCTATCAGCTCTTGATGGTAATCCCTTTCTAATTATATTTGGTTTTTTATTTTTATTATTTTCATTTTTTTCTGTCAATGACTTTGATACTAAAATATAATCCAATTGTTTATAAGCTTCTGGAATATTGCAACTTGAATTTCCCTTAAAGTAATGTGTCCAACGTTCATCTTCTGGCAATCTATCTACTACATTTTCTACCTTATCCCAATTTACAAGTTCTGTTATTCCAGATGATCCTTGTTGATCCGTTTGTGGATAGTCATTGAAATCTCCAAGGATAACAAAGTCTTCATTTCCATTTCTATTGTTAGAAGAAATCTCTTCAGATACTATCTCTTTTACTCTTTTTGATTGTGCAACTCTTTTTTTCATTGTAACTTCACGACCTTTACAAGGACTGCTTTTATCCATCATTGATTTAAAATGGTTCACATATAATCTTATTATTTTATTATTTGAATCTGAAGGAATAACAATATTACATTCTAAACAGTCTCTTGAAAATGTAAACATACGTAATTTCGTATCATATTCATGAACATGTGTATCTATTTTCCCTATAGGATATTTACTTAATACTGCAATATCTATGAATCTGGGATCATTGCCTTCTAGCAAGCATACGTATTTGTATTTACGTGTTCCCTGCAAGTAATCATTTCTAAATCGTTTTAATACTTGAAAATTCTCAACCTCTTGTAATGCTATTACGTCTGCTTTTGTTTCTTTAATCGCTTCTGCAGTTAATTTTTTTTCTGTTTCATTGTTTATATGAAAGAACTTTGCATGTGGAAGCCATCCATCTTTAATTGCTTTATCTGTATCTACATTTGTTTTGAATTTATAACGTGCAAAAAGATTTTCACAGTTAAAAGTTGCAATTTTTATTTTAGACAATATAGTTTACTTTATTGAAAGTATACTTGTTAATAAAATTTTTTATTATTTTCTTTGAAATACATATCGTATAATAAATTCAACCGATAATTCATTATGAAAATTATTATACCCTCTCTATGGTAAATTTACTTTCAGCGTGTGACGGATTTCATATGAGGGTTGTAACACGATGCAACTACGTTGGATCCAGAGAGAGCATTATTTTTTATTTGAATTGAATTATAATTACAAAGTTAGCATATATCATTTATCATTATAATTTCAAGCAATTTTATTAAAAGAGAACTTGATTAATTTTTCAAGATTTATTATTTTTTATCTTCTCTCTAGGGTAAGTTTTGTTTCACCGTGTGACAGTTATTATTATTATCTCAAATTAATTAGATGAAAAAAATATGAAAAACAAATTTCAAATTAATTTTGAAATATTAGGCGATAGTTTTATAGAAGATTTAAGTATTAATTTTAATTCATTTATCCTTAATACATAATAACCATTTAACAAAATAGTTTAACAGACGATTAAATCCCAATTAGATGAACCCGAGAAAACTACTGGCCCGTCGGAAGTAATACCGATAGCGATGCGAAAAGTGGAGCACAATATTATAACATATGAATAATATTTAATTTGATTTCATACCTTTCAAGATTAATGTGACTATAGGAAATTTTATCTAGGTTTATATTAATAATAATTTGTTGAGTATAGATAATAATGTCTCGCCACTTTTACACAATAATCTCATCAGACGAAGTTCTTTATCTCCAAAAGGAAAGGCTCCATCTAAAGTAACTGTAACAATGAATCTCTTTAATCTTCCAGTTGGTTCAAAAGCTTCTCTAGTTAAAAAAAACTCATCTTATAGAGTAAATGTTAACATACCTGGCAATATTCTAGGAAAACATTTATCATTTAACAAAGTTCCGATACGTAGAATTCAAAGAAAAGATTTCAAAAAACAAACGAAAGAGAAAAATAACAATTATGACAATGGAAGAAGACTTAAACATACCAGAGTCAACTTTGTTCCTAAAAAAATAGAATTAAAAATTCAGGAAAGACCTACTCCTCCGTTTGACTTTGATTACCAACAGAAAGAGGGTGAAATATTAGATAGACCAATTAACGTATTTGCACCAGATGATAGATATATTTATCAAGACACAAGTTTTCCTTGGAGAACAGTAGGAAGGGTAGATACTCCCCTTGGTTCATGTACGGGTTGTACTATAGGACCTAGACTCTTGCTAACAGCAAATCATTGTATTCAGTGGAATTCTGATAATACTGCTGGTTGGGTTCGTTTTCGTCCCTCCTATTATAATGGTTCTACACCATTTGGAGAAGCATGGGCATCATTGGTAATTTATTGGACTAAAGTTACTCCAGGTGATGGATTATCCGATCAGGAAACAGCTTTTGATTATGTTGTCTGTGTACTTGATAATAGAATTGGAGATATTCTTGGATATCCAGGATATAGAAGTTATAATTCTAATTGGAATGGAGGAAGTTATTGGCAACATATGGGATACCCAAGCGATTTAAGTGGTGGTGAGCGTCCTGCATTTCAAGGAGATTGTATAATATCAACAACAAATACTAAAAGTACCTCTGGACAAGAAGGATTAGTTTTGGGACATTTTAATGACACTGTTCCAGGACATTCTGGTGGACCAATATGGGGATGGTGGGAAGGAGAAGAATGGCCAAGAGTAGTGGGCGTAGCAAGTGCAGAAGCAAAAACACCTGCAATGAATACTTCCGGAGATAATGAGTTTGGTGGCGGTCAAGGACTTTCTTCCCTTATCACATGGGCTAGAGATAATTTTCCATAAAATACAATATGGACCAATTTTTTGGTTGTAAATTTAGAAATAAAAAATTGTTGATAGTAAATTCTTTAATCACGCCTTTTTCAACACATTCCTTTTGGAATGCAATATATTGCATTATTTGATGTTGTGTCCATAGAACCTCTTCTTTTGCTTGTTCATAAAAAGTATGGATTTTTCCTTTAATGTTCTTTTCAGTCCAAGAAAATTTAAAAGTATTCAAATCGTTTTGGATATTGTCTTTTAGAATCTGGGGCTTTTAATGCATATGGAAAATTTTGTAAAGGATCATTTTCACACTGCGAAATCCGTATGCTAGATACTTTTTTGAAATTCGTCATCAACGTCTTATTATCGTATATATTTACTCATAATTTATATAAATAGAGGCATATTTGCTACGGGCCCGTCGGGAGTTGAATCCACCATGTAGTAGGGTTCCACTACATTGTATATAGTTCTTATGCTTAGAAACTTGAATTAAAATTCTTAAATATTATAGGAATGAGTATAACCTATAGCAGTTATAAGAGTCCAATATATAATAACAAATAATATTATTTAATTTTTGTTATTGACAAGCTCATTTCCTCATCCATTTTTAATAGGCAATATAAATTTGAATACAGCTCCTTTTTTATTGGTGAGATTTTCTGCCCATATTGTTCCTCCATGAGCCTCTATAATTTTTTTACAAATATATAATCCCAAACCTGAACCCTTTTTACTATTTTTTGTAGTAAACTTTGAAAATAAATTATTAAAAATTTCAGGTGAGATTCCTTCTCCAGTATCAATTACACTTACTGTAACAGTTTCATTAACTTTTTTATTCATATTTTTTTCTTCTCTTTCTCTTTCTTTATCTCTTTCAATTACTACTGTTATACAGTCACCAGAATTTGTAAAGTTTAAAGAATTTTCTAATAAATTTGAAACAACCTGCTTCAATTTGTCTGGATCTGCTTCAATAATAATATCTTCAGGTTTAGATTTAAATTCATAATATATCATTTTTTCTTGTAATGCTACTTCTGGACCATATTCTTTTATTATTTGTGATAGCAATATATTTAAATTAATTATTTTTTTATTAATATTCAACATATTGTTCTGTATTTTGGCAACGTCTAACATACTTTCAGTTAAAGAGTTTAGTCGTTTAGAATTGTTTAAAATAGATTCCAAGTACTCTTTGTTTCGTTTATCCGCAGTTTCACGTAACATTATTGTCGATAAGCCCATTATTGGTTGAATAGGATTTCTCAATTCGTGTGCTGCAATGTTAATAAATTCTTCTTTTACTTTCTCTGATGCTTGCAACTTTTTATATTGTTGTTGTATAATTTCTCTACTCTGCAGTAGTTGGATATTATAGTTTAGGTTTGACAATGATAGTCCTATAATAGCTATAAAGTAACTTGCATCTTTTAAAAGATGTGCTATATTGTGCGCTGTATCATTAGGAGTAGCAGAATAAGACATGATTATTTGTCCAAATATATTGATTATTATAAATATTAGTAGACTTGTATATATAATATCTTTTTCCTGGTAAATTTTATTTTTGTAAAAATAAAATACGGATATTAAAAGTAAAACAAGAGGAACTAATTCGTATATACGATGAATTGGAAATTCATCAATAACTGAAAATGGAAGTATTACAACTAATGATCCTAAAGATATAAACAGAGAAAAGAGAATTAGTCCTGATAATAAGATAAAGTAATAAGAGTTAACAATACGATTTTCATTCCTTTTCATTTCCAAATTGTTATTTCTTTCTATAGTATTATAATCCGTATATGATTTTGAAATTTCCTTCTCCACAAGAGATTTTTTTCTTATTAAATCTGGAAATTTGATTACTACTATCATCAACATGGTAGAAAGAAAGAATTTTCCTGCAAACCATGTCTGGGGGATAAAATATTTTAAAAATAAATCATTGTTCATATTAGTAAGAGAGACTGTAACATGTAATACATCGATTAACGAATTGACAAGAAATCCAATTCCTATGAACAAACTGAATCTATTTTTTAGGACATACCCGTTTGATATATAATAAAAGGCAAGTACAGAAGAAAGAATAGCACCAAACAATTCTATGTAAAAATGATCTATTGATGATGATATCCATAGATTTGGGTAATACAAAGAGACTGCTGAAATAATAAAGAGAAGAATAGATGGAAATAAAATATATTTAATATAATGTTTAGATTTGTAATTTTTGAAAGATAACATTTCTTATTTCTTATCTCATTTTTTTTTATACTGATGTTTCCAGATCCCGATCTTTTGGTATTAATTGGTTTTTAGTATTGATTTAAAAAAAAGGAATTTCGTATTCTTCAATTGGACAACAACATTTTATTTATTGTTTTTAGGAATGATTTTTCTTCAACTGGTTTCTTTTTTATTTGTTCAGCTGTTAATCCTGGTATCATACTTTTAAGCTCATCTAAGATATCAAGTGCTGTTACAAAGAGAATTTTTATTGATGAATCTAAAGATTTTATCTGTTTATATAGTTGTATTCCATTAATTTTCTTCATTCTTATATCAAGAATAACTAATATATTGTTAGTGTCACAGTCATTTCTGTTATTGTTATTAAAAGAATAGATATTTCCCTTTAGATATTTTATTGCAAGCTCAGGTTCAGTAAATGTTGTAATATCATAACTATTATTATTGGTTTTATCGTTAATTTTACATTTATTGTTATTTTCTAACATAGATTTAAAAGTTAGAATAATATCCTTGTCATCATCGATTATTATAATTTTTATTTTTTTACTATTACTATTGTTGTTTTCATATTCTATTGGGTTTATGTTTAACTTCGCTATTTCTTCTCTTTCTTCAGTTTGATAATGGGTGTTATTTTGTTCAATGAATATATGAGATGATGGTTTAGTTGAATTATTTGTGTAATTATTTTTAGTTCTGGTAATAGTATATAATAAATATTTATTATCCTCTGCTATCAGATATTCACCACTAAGAGAAGAGTCATATTTATTAAAAAATTGGGTAAAAGAGGAAAGTAACTTGTAAAGATTTTCTCCTATTGTTATTTCATTAGGTATGGATATTGAATTTAATTTAGAGCATATATTTATTACAGAACCGAAGATATCAATTTGATTGTAACTTCCAGTTAAAGCTAAATCTAAAGCACCGAAATCAACCGTTATTCTATAACTAAAAAGAGGCAGATTTTCCTTACTCAAGTGTTCGTTTATAGCACTCCTACTCTCAAGAATTTCAAGGAAACATTCTATAACTTTTTCAAATTCATTTGTACCTTGAGATTTGGAAGTTTTTGGAAAGTAAAAAAGCAGACAATCTCCAATATTTTTTACAACTTCTCCATCATATCTATTGATTATTTTAGTCAAGGTATTAATGAATAAAGAGTAATAACTCTCAATTTTTACTTGATTAATAATAGACAGAGTATCATTTGTCGAATTCACTAAATCTATAAAACCTACACAACATTTTTTTGAACTCTGAATAAATTTAAAATCTTTGGAAGCATGATATATCATATTTATTCAGTATCAGTGAATATGAAGTATGGTATTTAAGGAATATCATTGGCATTAACTTTTAATTATATTACTATTAATTCTATAATTATTTTATATTGATGAATTTATTTAGATTTAGTTCTGGAAAATCGATATTAAAAATATAAATTGTTAAGATATATAAAATAATTAGATCTTTTTTACCATTTCATGGAAATTTTAATTATATCTATTAGATTAGATAAATTTTTTTTCGGCGTCGAAAAGTTAGGTTAGAGATTATGATTTAATTCAATATACTTTAGAAATAAATTAATAACTATTTAACAAAAAAATTTGAAATAAATTTCGTATACCAATAGTTTTAATAAATATGTGTTCAATTAACATCTATGAATATTCCTAAATTTGCAATGAGAACAACCAATACAGAAGCCCAGCATAGACATTCCCATATCTCTATGTTTTTTTTCACACCTCATGATGATATAACAATAGAAAGTCTGACTACAGTACCGTTGGTTAGGAAGAACCAATCACAAATGACTTCTTAAGAGAAACAACTTTTTTTAGAAGGAATAGAAGTTTTAATAAACATTGGTGAATATGGTAATCTTGTAGCATATCATGCAAATATGTCACATAATATGCATGGACATCCACAGATGCCAAGACCGGAGGTTGGAGCTCAAAGATTTTTACCTTGGCATAGAGCATACATATTGGAATTAGAACAAATTTTAAGAGCCTGGAATCCATCTCTATATATTCCATATTGGGATTGGACTATAGACAGAGATATTCCAGATTGGCTTAAGAATTTTACTCCTACGGTAGTTGTTAACGGAATACCAAGAAATGTACATAGAAGACCTGGTTTAGACCCTGCAGCTAATAAATTACCACCTACAAGTGATATAATTATAGTAAAGCAACAACAAACATACACAGAATTTACTGATGCCTTAGAAGGTTGGAAATATAGGACTTTTGGATTGGAAACTGATACACATAACAGAGTTCACCGCTGGGTAGGTGGAATAATGATTTCCATGTTATCTCCGGTTGATATCTTATTTTGGTTACATCATGCCAATATTGATAGAATTTGGAGTCAGTGGCAAGAAGACCATCCAACTTTGCATCCTTCTCTTAATGGGAATGATGCAATAATGGATCCTTGGAATTATAATGAATCTGAATTGCGAAAAACATTAGATTTAGGATATGAATATGATTCATAATTCCTATTTTTCAGATTTCTTTAGATTGTTATAACACCTCTAAGAAACTTTTTTTAAAATACTACTAAGAATAAGTTTGAATAACCTATTCACCAAATATGATATAACTGGGTTTGATATAATTTTGCTATACAAGTCAATATAAATAATCACTAATCTGATAAAGAGGATACTTGAACCCTATTTATCAATACTACTTTCATTTGCTCAAAAGCTATCTTTGGTCATTAAGATTTAGTATAATATTTTTTTGGAAATAATGCTGATCAGGATTTTAGTACAGCAGACATAGCCAAACTATTACCTGATCCCAAGTTTACTGTTTCTTTTGACTCATTAAATAATGCTATTGCATTAATATCATCTAATGTCAGTTCTTTTGATGTTATAGGATGTATTCCTTTCATTTTATCATCAAATTCTACTACATATAAGGCATTATTATTAGCCAGATTTTGTATCTTTTCCATTTCTAAAATAATTCCTTCATGGTCACTACCTTTTTTATCTATATACAAGGCTACAAATTTTATGTTGCCATTATCTGGTAAATTCAAAGTAGCTTTACCATCTTTTAAATTACAAGGTCCAAAATCACCTAATAGTACAGGAGCTCTTGGTCCTATTTTCCCGTCTAATAGTATAGATCCTGTCTGTGTTGCACATTTATTATTTGAATATTTTATGATTTTTTTGGTATGGTGATGATGATCATGATGTTTTTTATGTTTTTTATCTTTATCATCAACATATAATGTAAGTCCAATGTATCCCCTATCTCCTTTCTCATCATAACTGTTTATCTCATACCCAATTGCATTTTTAAATAAATTATTAGTAACGCCTGTTATTATGCTTGCTAAGATCCCAGCTCCAAATTTACCTTTTTTTGGATATTTTTCAAGGATCATCTCTGCAAGTTTTTTAGTTATTTCATCTTCAAATTCAACAATAAAACTGTTTTCAGGTCCATATGACGATTCTATTCCTGCGATTGTTTCTAAAGCTTTGCCTACTTCTCCGTTTGGATTATTTTTTAATTCATTATCTATTGTATTTTTAATTCCAGTTGATTCTTCATTTGATAATTTACCTTCTTCTATCACGTAGTTATTTATTCGATCTACAACTTTTTGTACTGTTGAATCATCTACTCTTGGAATTGTTACCGATTCTGCTGTTGTAGCTGCCTCTATTTTAGCTACATCAGTAATTGGTTGATCTGCTGTTGTAGCTGCCTCTATTTTAGCTACATCAGTAATTGGTTGATCTGCTGTTGTTATTGTCTCTGATGGAGTTACATCTGTAATTGGTTGATCCGTTGGTGTAGCCGACTCTATTTTAGCTACATCAGTAATTGGTTGATCTGCTGTTGTTATTGTCTCTGATAGAACTTCATTGATGTCAGTTGATTCTGATGCTGTAGATACATCTGTAGTTTCAGAAATTGTTTCTAAATTTGAAGAATCTTGTTTGTTTTGATTTACTTCCTTATTACTGCTATCATCAGTTTCTTTACTTTCATCTCTATTATTATCTAAACCATTATTTGTATTATCATCTTTATCATCTCCACCATTGTCATCGTCTTTGTCATCCTTTTTGTCATCGTCTTTGTCATCCTTTTTGTCATCGTCTTTGTCATCCTTTTTGTCATCGTCTTTGTCATCCTTTTTGTCATCGTCTTTGTCATCCTTTTTGTCATCTCCCCCATCTTCTTCAGCATAAACAATTTTAACAAAATCTAAGTTCAAAAATCTATTATGTTCATAAAATGAAGTCGATTGAAATGGAGAAGATGTAACTAAAATAATACTAATAATTACAAATAATCCAATCCCTATTAACAACTTCATAAAAATAGTAAAAAGGTACAGAAAAATTATATAAACTTTCTTATAATTATTAAAAAAGAATCAAGAAATGAAGATTTTTTTTGAATAACATCGACCACGGTTATTCCCAGTTTTCTTCAAATAATTTCGACGCCGAAAAATTTCAAATGTAATTACCAAAAACTAAATTCAAAAAGCCTCAACAGGATGGCAAGGGATTGGAATGGCTCAGATATTTTCCATCCTGTTGTTCTCAGTTACTCAATGCTTTGTAATGATATAATTATTTTGTTTTTGTATTATTTATTAAAATTGGTCAAAAATTAGGATATGAATTATTATAATTGATTTTAGAAATATAAAAATTTTTTAAAAGGGAAAATAATATAATCACGGATGGAGTATGGTCATAGCCCTATTAAATTCTTCCAAACTAAACAATTTTGTATGACAGTTATCTGTATGACCAAGTGAGTTAAATGCTCCGGATTCTACACTCTCTACTGGCACTATTCCATCATCTGGTCCATCGATTTCAATACTCCCTTCAAATTGATAGACAAACATTGCTGGACTCTCTAAACAATCTTTATCTACAGGTACACAAGAAAATGGAATTGGTATACAATAGTCAAATAAGGCTTTCCAGTCTCCAGCAATAGTATGATATTTGGTATGGACATTTTTTCCTACTGTGGTAGCTGCAGATCCTTCCACTAAGTCATTTATAGCCTCATCTGGAAAAGGCGAACAAATCTGATTAGCTGTTAAAATCTCCTGAGGATCTCTATCTACTGCTCTTGGAGATCCTGCATTTGGGGTTCCAATCATTATTAGATTGACAACATCATCAAGAGAAGGGTTGTTGGCTAAATATACTCTTGCATCTAAGCCACCTTTACTGTGACCAACTATGTTTATCTTATCTGATTCAGATCTTGTTTTGAATCCTTCAACTATATCTATCAATTGTTCCCCATGATCTTCAGCACTTCCACATTTATCATTTCCTCTAAATTCTACTGCTTCTGCATAAATACCTGCTTTTCTAAGATCCACTATCCAATCATCCCATACAGATTTGTCATTTAGATAGCCGTGTATTAACAACACAGGAAGTAGATCTTGGCTATTTGCTGTTGGAACAAATGAAATAGTAATTATAATTGATAACAAAGATAAACATGAGCAAATTGTATATTTTTTCTGCATATCAGCATAAAGTTAAGGATATTTTTATAGATATTGATGGTATTTTTAAATAATATAAAGTTTGTTCATGTGTCTAAAGTATCTATTTAGCTATCAAATGATGAGGTCATATAGTTAGTGTATAATTTATTACCTTTTTTTTATAATATAGTAGTTCAATTTCAGTGATAGTATATCAAAAAATAACAATGGATATCTTTACCGTCGGGAGTAATATCTATAGCGGTTCTAATACAGGAGTCTAATGTGAAGATAATGCTAACTGCTATATAGCTCTTCTCATTAAAAACCTGAAAATAATATAATATAAAAAAATAGTTCTAAAATAAAACCCAGATCTATAATAAATACAGATATTATGTTTTCTTTGTGAATCTGTGATGAACAAAAACATTTTATCCTACTCTAAAAATATATGTTGCTCCTTTTCTTATTTTGAAATATTATTAGTGCTTTAGATTACTTCAACGCAAACCATGAAATTATGAATAAAGGGAAACTTCCATTTCTTACAAAAAACAATATATGTTTCTAGAATAGGACATTCACAGTTATATCTTTTTAGTTAAATTAACAGCATTTATTTTTTTAATATTTTTAATATTTTTGATAATGATAGGCAATAAAGCTGCTAAAGGTACATATATAAAAGTTAAAAATCCACCTAATTTTATCCAAATTGCGTGTATTTTGTCAAAAAAATTATCTTCGAATATTTCCACTCTTACATCCATTTCTTGCGGTTCGGGTTTACTCATAAGTTCCTCATCTAAATCAGAGTAAACATTATCCGAATTATAATTATCAGTAAAATTTTTAAAATATTCAATTTTATGATAAAATACAGGAGTGGTAATAAATTTAGCGGTTTGATTTATAGGTTCTCTAGTCTGGTGGGCATTTATTTGGATTATGGAATTTATATTATTCATACTAGATATTTTTGTGAATCCATTAGTTGTTATATTATTGGGAGAATTCTTTATTTTTTCATCATCAAACTGAATACTCGTACCGTCAGGAAGATCCTTGAAATATAATTGAAGATCTGCATCATGTAAGCTTTTAGAATTTATTGTAAGTTCTATGTTCTTATTACTTCCTTTCAATATTTTAATGGGATTTTCACTAAATTTCAGGGATATTTCAGGGGGAGGGATATGTATTTTCCTTAATGTATCTATAATCAGCAAAGGATCGGACAAAGTAGGTTGGTTATATATAGTATAAAAAAGTACACGATACCTTTCAGGATTTAATATATTCTTTAAATTGATATCTAAATTAATATAATTCTCATTATGATTCACTGCATTAAAGTTTTCTGACCCTGAACTAATAGTTCTCTCGTAACCTTCTTTGGATATCTCTAACAATTTATATTGTAATTGGCTTTCATTATCTTGAATGTGTACTGTTTTTTCTAATTTATAATCGATACCGTCTAGACCTGTTTTACTTTTTAAATCTGAATCAATTAGTATTCCATATTTTATAATACCGTCAATTTTATTGGATTTCAATTCATTTAAAGATTTTAACCACATGGTAGCATTAAAAAAATTTTCATTAAATAAATAAGATACTGAATCTATATTTATAAAATCGTAACTAGTATTTTTTAAATTTTTATTGCTTACAAAATTAAACGATTCTTCATCCGTATCATCAATCATATCTCTTTGATATTTTTCATTTATTCCAAAAGTATTGATAATATTGCAATATATAATTAAATTTAAAAAACATAAAATTACATATTTAGAGTACATAACTTAAATAAAGACAATTTTAGTAAATAAAGATTTTCAACATTCTATTTTAATTCAACTTTATTATCTAGCAAGTTACCAATTATATGTTAACTATTAATTTTCTTCAGCCGAATTGATGTAATTTTAATTATTATTTTGTCTTGGATAATATATAAAATTAGTATGAGAATTCGTTAGTAAAGAAGATAATATTTGTTATTTGTTAATTGTGATTAATTTATATTTTAACAGTCATTGCTATATAATACTAATTAGCAATCAAATGTATCATCCTTGTCAATTAATCCATCTCCATCATCATCTTTCCCGTTAAAACAATCTTCGGATAATTGAAGTAATCCATACATTGGTTTATCATGTGTAACACCAAAAGAAAAATCAGTAACAAATAATAATCCTATATTTACGTTTATTAGTAAGAAAGTCAATATAATGAAATATATTTTCATTAATATTTTATCAATCAGAATCTATATAAGTTTATTTCTATATTTTTTCGGCGCCGAAATTTTTTTACCAGTATATTTAAGTATTAATTTACGTTATTAAAGATTATAAGATAGGTATAATTGATGGAAACTCCGATAACTGAGCAGTAAATGTAGACGTTATGGAGATACACACCATCATTTTATTAAATCTTTAATTAAAAAATAGATATTCTTTGTTCCATAATAATCCATCTAAAAGAGTTTTGGAAACTGGTTTGTCAGGCGAACAAGATAAACAAATACCATCCATTGTTAGATAAATGCAGAACTTCTTTAATTTATATTATAAAAATAAAAATTATAAATTCCGTGAAATATAATTTCAAACCTATATCAGCATGGAAGCGTCGGGAGTAACACCGATAGCGGTGCAAAAAGTAGAGTCCAATGTATAGATAATACTACGTTGTATTTAGCTTTTATTGTCAATTAGTAACTAAAGAATTTCTAATGTATCAGGAAAAAACTGATGTCTACCAATTCAATGTAGAATATAGTTATCTATGATGGTTTCTACATAGACAATTGAGATTATTGTCTTGCACCACATTTTGTGCAGAATTTAGAATCAACTGTAAGTTTATTACCACATTCAATACAAAATTTTGATTCTGAATTCGTAGAATATTCGATATTTTTAGAAAATGATGATTCAGTCTTGTTA
>JBHIVA010000046.1:0-16181 GCA_042138015.1 Nitrososphaeraceae archaeon
ATCTGATAAAATTTTCTGCTACAAACATGTTTCTCTCTTCTGATATATGGATTCCAAGTACTGATCTGTAAACAGGTTCAATAAATACAGATCCATAACCAGAAATGCTGAATACCGATCTGAATATTTGTTTCATCTATAATGAATGCAGAAACTCTTCTATGCTTGTTATAGAATTGTAAGGATCCAAACCTTTGAATCCATTTCCAAACAGTAACATAACTTCTTTTTTGATCCTTTAACAGTTCCAGTGCTTTAGACGTGTTTCTTAAAGTCAAACCAAGAAAATACAAATACAGTAGACATTACTACTACAATAGTGGATGTTCTGTTTCTTTCAAATTTCAACAACATATATTGTTAGAATAGAACATTCACAGCTAAATCTCTTTTGTTAAGTTAACACCGTTCAAAATATAATAAAAACTTATAAACAAAATATAATCTTGACTATATTAATATTTTTTAATTATTCAATAGTTAACAAATTCATTAATCGGGTGTGCACTGAATTTTTCTTGTCGATGTTTTGTTTAAAGCCGCATATTAAAATTAAAAAATTGCTTAGTTAACAGCTATTATTAGTTATTTATAAAATTCAAGATCTACGTAAGAATATATGTTAGAAATGCCTAAATTTATTAAAAATAATGGTTTAGAAAAATTCTCTTTTGTATTCTGAATTTTTGTTTTAAAATATCTGGTCAATTTAAGTTATATTTTTATAGAGTGAAATTGATTTCTTAACGTTCAAGGTAGGTACTTTTTAACTAAAATAAAAATATAGACAGGACAATAAAAAATGAAAAGCTTTTAAATTGATATAAAACTATTCCAATTGATAAATATCAATTCAAAAATTTGATTTTAAAACTTGAATAGTATTAAATAATTAAAAATTATAGCATTTTACTTAAATAATAATATATTTAGAATAAATTTTCAAATATCATAAAATATTTTATTAATTGATATTATTAACTTTATTTGTTAGAGATCATATGGAAAATTATAATAAATTTTATAAAATTATAATAAAAATTTTATATTAGAAGGAATATCTGATTATTTTTTATAATAATTCAAAATTACTATCTTTAAAGTCATCTTATATGTTTTATATACCTAAAAAATTAAAGTAAAGATTATGTATAACGATTTTATATATAAAAAAATTATTCATTTATGTCTAGTTTTAGTTGCAGCATTATCTCTATATTCCTTCGGTTTCTATTATAACAATTCAACTGTCTTAGGAACAACGAATGAGACTCCAGAAGTTGATAATACTATTCATACTAAACAAATTATACAGCAGCAGCAAATTACATTAAGGGAGTTATTAGGTATTTATCGATCTAGTGATTATGATGAAATTCCACAAATTTATCCTTCAGCACCAAATGGAGAGGAATTTACACTTAATAAAACAAATCCCAATGATATGATTCAGGTAAATGAGGTAAAAAATAAAAACATCTTTACAACGAAAAACGATGATGACAGTTGGAGAATAGATGGTGGAAGAACAAGAATAGATATATTTACGAAAGACTCTGGGATAATTGATGATAATCAGATACTAGATAAAAATTTGTCAAAGAGTATTGTTCAGAGTTGGAACTTTTCTGAATTGAAAGAAATAGGATATTGGCATAAACCAACAGACTGGAAGAATGTTGAAATTACGTTAATCTTCAAGTTTATCGATTCATCACGATCTCATGGAGAAGATCATTCTATTTCATTGGTAACTAGATCTATATCACATAGTGAACTATACAGTGAAAAAAATAATCAACCATCATTTTTCTGTGGTGGTTCTAGTTATCATAATAATATCTCAAATGATGGGCAATTAAGAATGAAAAAAGAGCATTTTCATGCTAATTATGAAAGAGATGATTATAATAATATTATCAATCTTGGAAACATTTATGGTAAAATAATAGGATACAAAACAATTGTATATAATTTAGGAGATAATATGGTTAAGCTTGAAACCTGGGTCGATATTTATAATGAAGGAAGAGGTCCTTATGTTAAATTACATGAAAAACTTGATAGTGGTGATTGGGGAGATAGTATGAAAATATGTGGAGGTACGGAAGAGGGTCAAGCAATAACATGGGGTTCACCAATGATAATAATAAAAGCAAATGATTTTAAGTTTGATATTTATGACATTGAAATAAGAGAAATCATTCCTCAATCTTCTCAAGGTGATATAGATAATGTGAATCATATTAATTTAGATAATTTCCCATTGGGAAGTTAAATATTCTCCTTAATGTCTTTTATATCAAATCAAATATTTAGAAATCAATGACCAAACTATTAAATATTGTATAAATACAATACAAAAATACCATAAGCTTAGATATTTCCAATACTAATTAATTACTTGAATTCGATATCCAAATATAGTTTATAATTATTATTTCATTATCCAAAATACTTTACTTAAATCAGATACATATGTTATAACTGTAAATTTTAGAAATCCATCTAACAGTAACAGAACGTTATTCAATAATTAAATGGAAATTATTATCTCTCATATTTTAAGTCTAGTTTTGGTATTAATTCAACCGGCATAATTTAAGTAGCTGTATGTTAACTTTCTTATTCATTGGCAGCAGGTAATATTCTAGGTCTTATAATCAAGGTTTAGTCAATCACAGTAAGAATCATGGAAAAGAATATGGTCTCCTTTTAAAAAAAGATGTATACCTGGGAAAGAAGTAAAATTTTTTTGACTTGTTCAATAAAAAAGTTCATAGATGTCAAATATATATTAAATTTATACTCAAAATTTTAAATGAATGTTAAAATATTATTAATGTTTCTAATTGTATCTACTCTACTGACTACATTGATTTTGACAACTTCATTTTCAAAAGTATATGGTTATGAACAAGGTCCGAAAAAACAATATGCGAAAGATAACAATAGTTATAAGGGTAATGAGAATTATAAAAAAGATAAACCTGTAGTATATCTTCCTAATGAAAAAATAGCTGCTTTAGGAGATAACTGGTGGAAATGGGCTTACTCAATAAATACAGAGAATGACATAAATCCCTTTTCCGAATTTAATCAAGAAGGATGTAATGCAGGATTGCAGGAATCTGGGAAATTTTTGTTTTTAATCGGTTCTACTGATCTTCCCGAGATTAATTGTGACATAAATCAAAAGGTAAAAATTTTATTTCCTATTCTTAATGTTCTATGCAATAGTCTAGATTCGCCTCCTTTCTTTGGTTCAAATGAAGAGGAACAAAGAGAATGTTCTGAAGAAATTATGGATGAGTCATTTGATTTAGAATTAAAAATTAATGGATATCCAGTGGCAGATCCGGAAAAATATAGATTAGGATCGCCAGAGGGTGGTTTAGATTTTACAGCAGCTGAAAACAATCCATTCCTTACTCCATCAGGAGACGGAACAGGTGTGTCAGATGGATTTTGGATACTTTTACAATTACCTAAAGGAGACCATAAAATATCATTTAAAGGAAGTGTAGATTTGAGTGATTTATTTGGTCAAGACTTCATATTTACTGCTGGTGCTACATATAATCTCAATGTAATAGGAGATGGTAATAACAATAAATATTATTAATATAATCATATAACCTGATAAACTAGGTAAAATATCATCAAATTTTTGTTTTAAAATAGAAAATTTTAATTTCTTACGAATAATTGTATGATTACTTTTGAACGGTTTACATTTATTAATTAAATTTATACCCTAAATGATCTTATTTATCTATAACTAAAAAAAATACATCATCACATGTCTTTTCCTTCTAAAGTAGGTAATAAAATTGAAAAAGGATGGTTTTCTTATAGATGGGCACTAAAATCAATGAAAATAATTTCAAAGATTTCAGAAAAAAATCTATCTAAGAAACCATTTTCTGGTTTTAATCTTGCATTCTGCCTTCACATAACTAAGGAGACTTCTGTTTTAGTTATGGCGGCAAAGAACTTGGGAGGAAATATTTCTTTATGTTCCGCTAATCCTCTTTCTGTTCAAGAAGATATTATGGAATTCTTAAAAAATAATGGAGTAACAGTGTACGCTAAAAAGAAACTGAATGAACATGAATATCTTGAAAATATAAAAAAAGTTATTCGTACTGATCCTGATTTCATAACTGATGATGGTTCTACAATGCATCTGCTTGCTCATAAAATGGAAACTAAAAATATAATTGGAGGAACGGAAGAAACCACATCAGGAATTCATAGACTATTAGCCTTGGATTCTAAAAAAATGTTAAAGTATCCAATTATTGGAGTCAATAATGCATATACAAAATATCTATTTGATAATAGATATGGAACAGGTCAGAGTACGATTGATGGTATTCTCAGAACTACCGATATATTCATTCCAGGAAAACATTTTGTTGTATTAGGATATGGTTGGGTAGGGAAGGGTATCTCTTCATGTTTGAGCGGATTAGGAGGACGAGTTACAGTAATAGAAGTAGATCCGATGAGAGCACTGGAAGCTTATATGGATGGCTACGCTGTTTCGCAAATAAATGAAATTGCTGATAAAGGAGATTTTTTTATTACATGTACAGGTCAAAAAAATGTATTAAATAAAGAACATATTGAAAAAATGAAAGATAATGTATTCATTGCTAATGCAGGACATTTTGATGTAGAAATTGATATAAGCTATATAAAAGATCGGGATAAAAATCCATTGCAGGTTAGGCCTCATGTTGAAAGCTATAATATTAATGGAAAAATTGTAAATTTACTTTCCCAAGGTAGAGTTATTAACTTAGTAGGCGGGGAAGGCCATTCACCTGAAGTAATGTCCCTTTCATTTGGTAATCAATTATTGTCTATTTTGTATATTTTAGAAAATCACAAAAGAATGAAAAATCATTTGTATTCAGTTCCAAAAAGTATAGATAATACAATAGCAAAATACGCATTAGAATCTTTTGGAATAAAAATAGATAATCTTACACAGGAACAAATAGATTATCATAAAAAGATTCAAGTCTAGATATAAATATTAAATCTGTAATTAGACAGGAAGATATTGATCTTTATTATAAATATCACATATAATAGTTGTCTAATAAGTCTTATTCAGTGAATTTTACTGTAGCATACTTTAATACTATGAAAAGAATAAGAATAAGAATAAGAATAAGAAAATAAAATAAAATAAAATGAAACGAAATGAATAACCTCAAGATTTGAAATCTTTTTTTTCTACTTCTTTCAATTACTATAAACATCTTTTACAAAATGAATCTTCTGATCCAGATCATTAACACAATATCATTTTATTACAGGAAAAAATAATATAATAAGTTATACGCTAATGAAATCTACTCCAATAAATAACACTAACTTCATTAAGGAAAAAAATATTATTTCATCAACACCGTCCGTTAATATCGATACAAATGACGATTCGATAATAGTTACTTCAGCATTACCATATGCCAATGGTGAAATTCATATAGGCCATGTTTCTTCTACGTATTTGCCGGCTGACATTTTTTCGCGATTCTTGAGATTGTCAAAAAAAAAGGTATTTCATGTATGTGCATCAGATGATTTTGGGACTCCTATTTTAATCAAAGCGGAAAAAGAAAATAAAACTCCTGAAGCTTTTGTAGAATATTGGAATAAAAGAGATCTAGATGATTTTAATTCAATTGGAATTTCTTTTGATAAATTCTATAAGACCAGCTCTCCAGAAAATCACAGTTTTGTTCAATATGTATTTAATAAATTAAAAGAAAATGGACATATCTATGAAAAAGAAGTTATACAATTTTACTGTGAATTTGATAGGAAATATTTACCAGATAGATATGTAGTAGGAACTTGTCCATATTGTAAATCTGAAGATCAGTATTCTGATCTTTGTGAAAAATGCGGAAGAGTGCCTCTTGAAATATTGGATCCAAAATGTGGTATTTGCGGGCAACCCCCAATAAAAAAAAATACTAATCATTACTTTTTCAAATTATCAAATTTTTCGAAGGAGTTGAAAGATTGGCTAGTCTCAAATGTATATCTACAGAATGATATAAAAAAATATGTTCTCAATTGGATAGAAGAGGGTCTTCAAGACTGGGACATTACAAGGGACTTGGAATGGGGGATAAGCATTCCAATTGAAGGAGAGAAAGGAAAGGTATTTTATGGATGGTTCGATAACCATTTATGTTATATTTCTACTTTTTTAACATTAATGAAAGAAAGAGAGCCTAGACAAGATGCTCAAAAAATATGGAATAGTTCAAAAATTTATCATTTTATAGGAAAAGATATTGTTTACCACCATTTTCTTTTCTTACCTGCAATAAGAATAGGAATAGGTAATGAATTCAAACTACCTGATTATATACCAGTACGCGGTCATTTAATGTTACATGACAAAAAGATTTCAAAAAGTAGAAATTGGTATATAGGATTAAGAGATTTTATTTCTACATTTAATACTGATTATCTGCGTTTTTACATTGCTTCTATCAGCCTGTCCAATCAAGATGATATAAATTTTGACTGGGATATGTTCTATACTAAAATCAACAATGAATTAATAGATAATATTGGAAATTTTATAAATAGAACACTTACTTTTATAAATAGAAAATTTGAAGGTAAGGTTCCAACCCCAAACGAATATGATAATGAGGATAAATTAAGTATTGAGCAAATAAAAAATTTTCCAAAAGAAGTAGGATCTTTTCTGGAAAAAACAGAAACGGATAAAGCATTGAAGAGTATTTTAAAATTTTCAAATTATTTTAATCAATATTTTCAAAAGAAAGAACCATGGAAAAATAAAGATTCGGCACACACAACCTTATTTATTTCAATAAATGCAGTAATGTGCCTGACTATTATGTTAGAGCCTTTCATCCCTAATTCCGTGGAAAAGATATATCTCCAACTTTTTGGAAATAGGGCTAAACAATTTCAGTCCCAACAAACATGGAATGATGCTACACAAATTAACATCCAACCAGGTCATAATATATCAGACAATATCAAGCCATTATTTACAAAAATAGATCAAAAAGAAATAAAAAAAGAGAAAATCAAATTAGGATCGAAATAAGGATTAGATATTAGATTAATTTAAAAATTGACAATAATTAGGGGAAAAATCAATAATCAAAGAAAAATACATAAAAAAAAGAGTAGAAGTCTAATAATAGGGCGCTTTCAACCTTTTCACAAAGGTCATTTAGATTTTGTTCACAGGGTATTACAAGAAACTGACGAATTAATAATAGCTATAGGGAGTTCTCAACATAACTACATCTTCAAAGATCCTTTTACTGCAGGTGAACGTATTACAATGATTCATGCTACATTGGTAGATGAAAAAGTAGATCTATCAAAAATCTATATTATTCCTCTTTCTAATATCGAAAATAATGCACTATGGTTGGGATATTTACAATCAATGCTACCCGAATTCGATGTTGTTTACTCCGGAAATGAATTTGTTTCCACTCTCATTAACGACAATATAATTACGAGTAAAAACCAAAAATTGGATATAGAGATTAGAAATCCTATCTTCAAGATGAAAAAAGACTACAATGGTGAAAATATCCGAAATTTAATTAAATCAGGACAGAAGTGGCACCATCTGGTACCTCCTCAAGTCGCCCATCTAATCAAGATGATCGATGGAGTTAATAGAATCAAAGTAATATCTAGAACTGATTCTAACCCCCTTAAATGGTGACGTGGACACTAATTAGACATAATAAATTCTATATAAAATGAATGTCGAGAAATATATATTGGGAATTTCTATTAGAGGTTCAAATAATTCCTAAAGTTAAATAATAATATTATGAACTATGTTGCATAAAATCCGATCATTTTTTCTCTATTACGTATATTTTGTCTTTTTCTAATGTTTTAAGATTTCAGGAGATGGCAACTTTATAAATAAAAATAGTTGCAATACTAGAAAGGATGTAAATTATGTTAATACTTGGTTATATGTTGTTGTTGAAACACAAAAAAATTGAGTAATCACAAGGATTATGTTTATATTGAAAATCTTCAATAGCAATTAAAATTATAAATAATTAGGCTTGTTTAATAATCAATTCTTTTGCATTTCTGTTCTTACTATTTTTATTAATCCGTCTAGAGTTATAGGTTTTTTGATGAAACATTCTGAAAATTCTCTAACTTCATCGTTATCCCAATCATAAGCTGTTATAAAACATATTTTTATTATTTTATCCAGCGTTCTTATTTTTTTAAATAATTCGATTCCATCCATTTCTGGCATCTTCAAATCTAACAAAGCTAGTTTGTAGAAACTTGGTTTAAAATTTTGTAATGCCTCTATAGAACTATTGAAAACTTCTACCAAAAAGCCTTCATATTGTAGTGCAAGTTTAAAAGATAATGCTATATCTTTATCATCATCTACGAGCAAAATTTTTTCATAATTGCTCACTGTACATTCATTTTCTAATCGTTTACTTTATATTTATATCAACCTATTCCAATCAAGTTTTTCTCCTTAATGGCAAGGTAAAATAAAATGTCGCACCACCGCCACTATCATCCATATTATTTTCTCCCCATATTTTTCCTCCATGGGCTTCAATTATGTTTTTGGAAATGTACAAACCTAAACCTATCCCTTGAAACGATGTCGTAGTAAATTTTGAAAATAGTTTTTCTGAAATTTCTGGATCTATTCCCATCCCTGTATCCCTTACAGATACTACCACAAAATTCTCATTTTTCTTTTTAATATTAATTTCTACTTTACCCTTTTTAGTAAATTTAATCGCATTGCTTAACAGGTTAGAAACCACTCCGTTAATTCTTTCTTTGTCAGCTTCTACTATTAATCGATTGTCAAAGGAATTCATGGTGAGTTTGACCTCAAGTTCATCATCATTTTCGATCAGAATTTTGTATTCTTTCACTAGGTTTAATATTGTCTCATTCAAATCGAATACTTCTTTTTTCAATCTTAATGATTTGCTTTCTATCTTAGTTACGTCTAATAGATCATTAGAGAGCCTTTTAAGCTTATTTGCATTTCTTTGTAGAGATTCTATAAAATCTGCTTGTTTTTCAGGGTAAATCTTTAGTAATTGAGAAAAATTTAGGATCGCTTGAACAGGAGTTTTTATTTCATGACTGGCGACATCAATAAATTCTTTTTGCATTTTATCATGTCTTTTTAATTCTTCATTTGCCTTTGCTAGTTCTTGATTGGACCCGCGGAGAAGTTTGTTCGATTTCTCTAATTCTTTTGTTCTTAATCTGACCTCATTATTGAGTATTACGTTCCATTTTATTAAAAATATTATTAAAGCAGCTACTGCAGCTATAGTACCTATAAGTAACGAAAGAGTCTTAAATTTCTCTCCTAATAAAATATCGTTTATCTCTTTATATAGTGATATAGTAGGAGTTACTATTTGAATAAAATATTCTGGTTTCCCTTCTATAGATACAGGATAGGTTGTAGTTAATCTTTCTCCTCTTCCATAATCATAAATAGCATATCCAGATTTGCCTTGTAATAGATCTAATGTATTATTTAGTAATATTTTATTGCGATTGGTAAAATTTTGTACTGTTTCATTAAAAAAATTTTCACCTAACAACTTCTTGTCTGCACCAACAGCAAGCATATTCCCTCTCTTATCATATACTACCAAAAATTGGGAATTAATATCGTGGATATTTCCATAGTGTTCGAAAAATGATTCAGTAGGGATTTTAACTTCAACTGCACCTATGTATTTAGTGTTATCTCTGTTTAATATTGGAACTGCTAATGCGATTGTATATATATTATCTAGTCCTGTAAATCCATTAGAGAAAATTGGTTTTAGGTTATTTTTTATTTCTTTTATATGATCTCTATTAGAAAGATCTTGATTAATCATACTATGCTGTTGACCAGATAAGACTTCATATTTTATAATATTTCTATCGTTGATAACATAAATTCCATTAACATTTGTTATATTATTTATGCGAGATAGCTTTTCAGTTAGAATTTCTGTAAGTTTTTCATTATTCAATTCTTCAGTTTGAATGGATACAAGATCTGCTATTCCCTGTAGTATTGAAGTTACAAATTTAAGATCTGAACTTATATGTTCACCGATCATACGTGTTGATTCGATCTGCTCATCTCTAAACTTATTAAATATACTTTTTCGAATATTCTCTTCAGTTATACTTTGAAGAAAAAAAAATAAACTAAGTGAAGATAAAATTATTACTATTATTAAAATGATAATAAGTTTTTTTTTCCTTGTTGAGAAGTGATCAGCAATTAACATTTTTTCTTTGTCGGTTACCAATAGAAGTTAAAGTATACCATGTCTTAAAATCTATTTCCATTTGAACTAGATATAAATCCTGAATGCTTATCTACTATTATGTATGTATTATCTAGGATTGCTTAATAGACATATGTAATTAAATTAGCTAAAAAATTAATTACGCTATCTATTAGTATGTATATATAATATATTATATTCAATTGAAAAATAGATTCAAAAATCGAAGTGATATTTATTATCTAGTAAATCATAACAGGATATAATTTGTTAATATTTAACCATCATTATTAACTTAATAAATAGTATCAGATCTGACTAAGATTGGATTGAAATTGGACTTTCATGTTTTTTGATATTATTTTGAATCCATTCTTTCAAGGCTACAATACTTTCATATACTAGTTCTGGAATTATGTCATATGGACAACGTAACATCCTCATTTATTATATTATCAATTTTGTTAAATATTTAGCTATTTCATTCTTATATGGGTAGAGGAATTAAAAATGATTAGTAAGTATACTATTATAGCATAATTAACATCAGGGGAAAGAATAAAAATAATTATATGCTAAAGTTGTACTATCGGATCAGTAATAATAATTGTTTCTTTTCTGAGAAATTGTAAAATAGGTAACAAAAGCAAATATTTGTGTACAATTAAGAATATTAATTTTAAGGAAATAAAACCCCATAAATTTAAAATCTTTCATACTTATATTATGATAGGGAGATAGCAGATGAATTTTTTTAATATTATTAATTTTGCTTTAAAAATAGTTATACACTAACTAAAGTTTGGTAAACTAAAGATTCTCATTTATTATCAAAAAACAATAAAAAATCGATATTTAAATTATAAAATAAAAAATTTAAATTATATCTATTAATTCTCAAAATCATGAAGATTAAACTTATTAAATATAATTTTATTTTTGATCTATCTTAAATTTATAATTTTGAGTCTTCAATTTTTGTAGAAATTTTCTATTATTTTTTAATTTTTATTCTTAAAAAAATGGTTGGAAAAAAGTGAATTGGATGTCTTGTTTTCTATTTGAATGAAGGTACTATATTGGGAAACGTTGGAGCTATATTTCCGATATTCGTAATGTCGGATTCCTCAACTTTATTCTGATCTTCGATGAAATCCCCTCTATCTATCCCTTGTTCTTGTCCTTGTACTTGATTTTGTTCCTGTTCTTGTCCTTGTCCTTGTTGTGGTTGCACCAAACTATCATCTTTCTGTGCTAGCGTAGTTTGCTCTTGTTGTTCTTTCTGTATTATTGTAGGTCCTTGTCCTTGTCCTTGTTGTGGTTGCACCAAACTATCATCTTTCTGTGTTAGATTAAATGGTTCTGGTTCTTTACTTTCCAGCATTTGTGCTTCACCTTGCATTCTTTGTTCTTGTACGTGGTTTTGCTCTTGCTCTTGCTTTACGACATTTCCATCTAATTTAGTTGTGATGTTATTTTTTTCTTCAATTTCAATTTCTTTTATTGATTTTGATGAAGAATCAGTTGTTGAGTTTTCTTCACCTTGGTTCATAAATGGTGAATGTTTAGAAACGTCGCTAGATTGAATTTTAAGTACTATGTTGTTTTGTTCTGCTATACAGTCAACTATTGCCAAAATAACTAACCCAATATTATCCCCATTTATGTCTCTCTTTACTTGTTGATTGTTCTCTAAATTGAGCTGGACATTGTTAGCCCAATCAAGAAGCAATCCAGATAAGACACTAAATTTTTCATTCTCACTAGATAGGAGTGTTGAGATAGCTTCACAAATCTCCCAAATATTGGCGGAGTTAAATAGAGGAATATCATTTTCATCTACGATCTGGTCGAGATTAGCTCCATTTTGGTTCAAAGTATTAATTAATTCCATGTAAGTAACTGTTAATTCATCTCTAGTCAAGAAATCCATATAGAAAAGATAACACGTTTCACAAGAATCTATAGGATCTTTATCGCCTCGAATAGAGTTATATTTTGCTATAAATTCAACAGAACCCTCTTCTGCTTGCTTTAGTTCATCCTTCTTCTCTTTATCATCTTTTGATTCTTTTTTGCTATCTTTCTCTTTGTCTTTGCTTTTATCATCTTCTCTTTCTTCACTGGCTCCAAATTCAGTGTCGATATATTCATCTAAAGAGTGATCTTGTAGAAATGGTAGATCACCTTCTTTCTGTTTATCTTCAGTTTTAATGTTCTCTGTGTATTTTTTCTCTAAATAGGAATCATAATTAGTATAATAGTTTTCGTAATCTAAATTTTCATAATCTATATAATCGTTACTAACATTATCGTCATATTCTTTTTCCTTCTTTAGTTGATTAAATTCGTTTTTATATTCATTATTCTTCTTATCCTTAGCTGCTATTGCATCATTTAAAATAAATGAAGGAGATGCAATAGTAAATGTACCAGCTAATAGAATGGCAGCTAGAAAAACCGCAGTTATATTTGATTTACGCATTAACTATCCATTGAAAAAATGGATTATATGAAATTCTAATAATTCTTTACGGTATTTCTTTGAAAAGTATTTTTTAGTTTAAAGCACTTTATCTTTATAATCATATATTGTTACATAGAAAAATATGTTTTTACTTTTAGATTAATATTCAATAAAAATTTGCTTAGTTAAATATTATATATATTAATAAGATTCTTCATAAAAATATTATAGTACAAGACATTCATTATAAATATTATTTTATTACTATAAAATTAAATATTATTTCTTCATAAAAGGAGGCAAGATAACAGATGTATATCTATTTCCATGAACAGGCTTGTAATAAATTTTTACTTTAGAAGATTAACATCTAATTTTTTTGTTGTCTTTGAGAAACTACTTTGAATATTTTTTTAGGAAAAGATAATCTTCATCTCTTATCCTAACTAATTTCATTTTGTCTATGCCTTAGTTTAATTAAAGTAGTTTAATTTTCTTCAATGCAAAATAAGACTTTAGATTGTTAGTTCTTCTTTTAAATTACCCTCTTAAATCTATCTATTTGTATCATAATTATGGTCTACTGTCTTAGCGGTATTTGTGATTATTTTAAACTTGTAAATACTGATATCATGAATTAAATGCTATTTTATATTGTTAGTCCTTATTTTGATAAGTACCTAGAGTCGCTTTCCCATGATTTTACTTTATAGATAAAAACCTGTAATTGCCAACAAGAAAATTATATGGGGAATTCCCAAAGTTATCATTCAAGATATGAAATGGATTAAAGTAGCTCAGACAGGCGATATACCCAATAACAAGGGCAAAGAAATCAATATTGATGGAAACAGGATAGCACTCTTTCACACTAATGGTAAATACTATGCATTAGAAGCACTTTGTAGGCATCAGGATGGTTCTCTGGCACCTGGTAAAATTGACGGTGAAGTGGTTGAATGTCCCTTACATTCTTGGCATTATAATATAAGGACGGGTGATCTCTTAGATTATCTACAAGGGGTAAAATTAGATACATTTCAAGTTGATATTAGAGGTAACGATATTTATGTTGACGTTGAAAAATCAAAGCCAAATATAAACGAAAATAATCAAAGCTATTTAGATTAATATCTCTCCCTGATCGTAATTGAGAATATATAACACTTTCACTAGAGATTTTGTAGATCTAGTACCAAGCAATGGGAATATCAAGATCTATGTATGTGGAGTCACAGTATATGATGACTCTCACATAGGACATGCAAGAACTATTGTTGTTTTTGATGTTCTTCACAGATATTTAAAATTCAAAGGTTACACCGTTGAATTTCTTCAAAATTTTACAGATATTGATGATAAGATCATCAACAGATCTAGGGAACTGGGTCTTTCTCCAATCTCACTTGCAGAAAAATATATCCAAAAATATTTTACGGATTTTTCAAGACTAAACTTATTATCTGATATCGTCTATCCTAAAGCAACAGATAACATCAGTCACATGATAGATCTTATTTCAAAATTAATAAAAGAAGGATTTGCCTATATAACTTTAAACGGTGTTTATTTTGAAGTAAAGAGCTTTAGCGAATATGGAAAATTGTCAAGAAAGACACATGAATCTCTTAATTCTGGAGCCAGAATAGAAATCGATCCGAATAAAAAAGATCCGTTAGATTTTGCATTATGGAAGTTTTATAGTGAAAATCCAGTTTGGGATAGCCCGTGGGGTAAAGGACGACCAGGATGGCATATTGAATGTTCTGCTATGGCATTAAAATATTTAGGAAAAACTATTGATATACATGGTGGAGGAAGTGACCTTATTTTCCCTCATCATGAAAATGAAATTGCACAATCTGAGGCGGTAACAAAAGAAAAATTTGCAAAAATCTGGATGCATTGTGGTATGGTAAATATCAATTCTGAAAAAATGTCAAAGTCTTTAGGAAATATAATAACAATCGAAAATGCAATAAACCAGTGGGGGCCTAACACCATTAGATTATTCTGTTTATCAATTCAGTACTCAAAACCTTTGGATTATTTTGAGTCAAATCTTGTAGAAATACTAAACAAATGGAAACTTATAGAACATTGTTATTATGAGTTAAAGTTCTCGCCTGTTACGATAGAAGACAAAAAAAATGTTTACGATCTGGAAGAACAAGCGAATAAAACTTTGGAAAAAATTAAAACACATCTTGAAGATGATCTCAATACATCTATGGCGTTATCGGAGTTTATGAAATTTGTGGCAGAAATAAATGATAAAAGTTCAAAAGAAGAAATAACAAAAGAAATTTCAAAAGTTATATTAGAGGTATTTAATCAGATGATGTATTTATTTGGTTTAAAAATAGTAGAGCCATCAACCTCTGAGATTAAGTTGATTGAAAACTATATAAAAGAGAGAAATAAGTTTAGGTTAGAAAGGAATTATAAAGCTGCGGATGGTATCCGTGCCAGGCTAAAAAAAGAATTAAATATTGAATTAATAGATCACGCAAATAATAGAACTATCTGGAAAAAAACAGAAAAATAACAATCTCAGCTAGAATTTCATTTTAGTCGAGTTATTTAAGACATTATAACAATATATTTTCTGAAATTTTTAAAATTGCTGCTAGTGAAGTAAATTTAGTCTTAATCTTTAAAATAATGAATGGAATAAAAAAATTGTTAATCCTTAAATACCTTAAGTAAAAAAATCTAATAGTGAAGACTCTGATAAAAAATGACTTTATAATTTTTGATTTTCAGAATTGTACAAGAAAATACCAAAGTAATTCTTTTCCTTTTTTATCTTTTTATCATTCGACCATTGTTATATTCGCTTCATTTTTCATTTTATTTATCTTGGTAGATAGAGTATTTGCTGAGAATGAGTTCTATTCAATTGAAAATACTTTAAAATATCAGGATGAATCGGGATATCTGTATGTTTTAGGTGAAATTAGCAATGTATCAGAAGAATCGCTAACCAATGTAACTTTAACCGCAGATTTTTATGATATTGACGGAAAGCTATTAGGTGAATATTATAGAAGTCCAGAAATCGGTGTTATAAATCCAGCGGAACGCTCTCCTTTTAAAATTATATACCTTGAACAGCCTACGGCGGACAAAGTATTTAATTATACAATTAGAGTGGATTATGAGGTGGGAAATATTAAACCCGATGAACTTGTAATCGAATCTCTCAATAGTCGTTTTGATATCAGTGGGTTTTATTATATAAATGGACAGATCACTAATAACGGCATAGAAAATGCAAATAATGTCACAGTTGTAGGGACATTTTATGACAAAAATGGAAACGTAATTGGAATTACCGAAGCTATTACAGAGCCATTTAGTATTCC
>JBHIVA010000047.1:0-15542 GCA_042138015.1 Nitrososphaeraceae archaeon
ATCATACTTTTCCTCATACTTGTTATCATACCCTTCATCATACTTTTCCTCATACTTGTTATCATACCCTTCATCATACTTTTCCTCATACTTGTTATCAAAATTGTCATCACAAATTATATAACCAAAACCAGTTTCAAAACAATTTTCATTAATATTATTATTTAATTTGTTATCATAACTATTTTCTTTTTGGGCGTAGGCAGAATACATTGGTAATTCTAAATTGCTATTTTGGGTAAGACCTGTTACCATAATACCTATAGACAAGACAAATAACAAGATTAACGTTCTGATTCCCTAAAAAAAAAAGAGTTAGTATTATTTATGATTTGCTTAAAATTTTTATAATAAAAATACTCATTACATTTTATATATAAAATCTATTTTAGAAACATAAAATAAAAGAATTTAGTTAAATTTAAGAAAACCGAGTCAAAATTTTTAATATAATCCATTAGATAGTACTATCATTTTGGAAGCAATTATTAAAAAATAACTTAATATTTCACGTCTTTCAAGAATCAAAATTTCTATTAAATAAAAAGTCAAATTATTATATTTTACTATTATAATATTCAAAACACTATTTACAAATAAAAATCATTATCTACTCGACTTAAGCTTATATTACTAATTTATCAATTAGATAATTAAGATTGCTTGTAAATCCAAAATTTGGACAAATTACTAGTGGAAATAAAATAAAAATTATAATCGATGGCTCTGAAACCTTCAATCTGATTTTTAAAAAAATTAAAGAGGCTAATTTTAGTATTTATTTTGCTCTATATGATTTAGATCCTATTATAACTTTAGAAAGGAAATCTCCAATATTAATCAAAAAAGAAGATGTAGAATCAAAAAAACAGAATGGTTCGACTATTCAAGTAATACCTACATTACAAGACCTTTTGGTTGAAAAAGCATTGGATGGAATAGATGTCAAAATTATAGTCTGGGAGCCAAATAAAGGAATAAAATTACTTCCAAACAAAAATGAGAAAGGATTAGAACCAAGAAATAAAAAACTAAATGTACTCAAAAATTTTGCCAAAAAAATAAACTAGATAATTTCCAAATTATTTTGGATAGCAGTGGACCAACTCTTATATCTGGTCATCATGAGAAGATAATAATAATTGATAATCACGTAGCTTTTTGTGGTGGAGTAGATCTTACTTTTGGAAAATGGGATACAAGAGAACATCTGTTTTCAAACCCTTTAAGAGATACACAAGAAGACGAACCTTGGCACGATGTTCACACGATGTGTGAAGGACCAATTTTACGCGATTTTATCTATCATTTTAACCAGAGACTCCACTATTCTCTTACTGATGATATAAAACAAACGAGGAAAAAAATCAAATTTCCTAGAATCAAAATAAAGAAACAAGGCCCTTATCAATGTTATACTTCAAGGACATGGAAAGGATTTGATTGTCCAAACGGGATTTTTGAGAATTATAAAAATTTAATAATTAATGCTCAAAGAAATATTTATATTGAAAATCAATTTTGTTCAAGATAAAATAATAACAAATGTTTTAATTAATTGTCTCAAACGAAATAAGAAATTGAAAGTTATTATTCTGACTCCCATAAACCCCAATTTACCTGGTATGATTAGAAGCATAATTTCTCATATGAGTATAAATGATATAAATAAAAATTTAAAGAAAATAAGAGATACAGATCCTACTAGAGTAGGTACTTTTTCTCTTCTCTCTCAAAATAAGAATAAACCAATCGAGATCAAACAAATTTATGTCCATTCCAAAATTATGATTGTAGGTGATAAATACATAACAATAGGATCAGCCAATCTAGACAAAAATGGATTTAGAGACTCAACTGAATTCAATGTATCTGTAATATCATCTTCTTTAGCAAAACAATTTCGCACACAATTATGGAATGAATATTTAGGACAGGATTTAAGCTTACTATTTAACAAAGAATATAACTTTGATGAAGGTTTCAAAATATGGAAGGCAGTAGCTAATTCAAATGGCGTAAGCCTAAAAAATAATAACCCAATGAAGGGATTTGTGTATCTTTATAATTATGAAGAAATGGATTTCCCAAAACCATATCCAGATGCTGTTGGAGGGAATCAATTTGTTATTTATTGAAAATAGGTTTTTTTGTTATTGTATGGTTTTTGTTTAAGTATTTATAGTTCTATTATTAAAGTAACGTTTAATATTCGCATGACAAAAAAAATTATTAAAAAAAGCATGATATTGATAATATATCTTTTATTGATGCCTCATACGAGCTAAAATCAAAAATTACCAATCTTTATTATAATACTTTTCATAATATTTTTTATCTTAAATAATCATATTATAATTATAATTTAATAATTGTTTTCTATTAATTATATACAAATAGCTTATATTTTAAAAACAGGTAAAGATTGCTCTGACCTCAGATATATAGAATAGATCTTATCATATTAATGGAAAATTCCAAAATAAGAAACACGACAATTTTTGTGATGGCAGCAGTTCTTGTTATAGGAACAATTTCGATGATCATTCCAGGATCATTTGCTCAACCATACTCTGAAAAAGAATATTCTGAAGACCCATATGCAAAAGACAATAAAAAATCAACTAATGTAAACATCCAGAAAATTAAATGTATCAATAGTAACTATAACATAAATGGTGTAGAAATTAACCAATTCCCAGATCAGAATAATGCTCCAATAGCAGAAGCACTCCAAGAAGATGGTGTAAATGGTAATGTTCCAATGCATGGAAATGGAAATGGAAATGGAATTGATTTCGACAAGAATCTAGTAAACATTTGTGTAAATGTAAATCTTAATGGGCAAGAAGAAGGAGAACTATTCGATATAATGAGATAAAATCTAAATTTTAAAGATAGAAATATCAACAATTTTTTTGTTTGTTAATTAAACTATAAATAAGTAATAATCAAATGTTATTATTTCCGGGGAAAATTATACAATTACACTAGATTTAAAACCTATATGAGTTATTATTGTGTACAATAAATCTTAAGCCATCTGTCTTAACAATTATAGCATCTATTAAAAATTAGTTCAATATTGTGGTTGTAGCAGTGTGGATTACTGGAAGATTATCTAGGACCATTATAATGTCATTCGATCAATCATCTTTATCAGAACACACGAACTCATATCCAGATTAATATAAGGAAAAATTAACACCTATTAATACACGAAAGTCGAGTATGTCAATAACTTCAACAGAGGACCTATCTTCAGAAAAGATTGAAAAGAATAATATTTATGTGATGGACATTATAATGGTAACAAATGTCAAACAAGTACCGCTCTAGCAGGCGTTTAATTAATGAATACAGCAAGAGACTATGAATATTCCAATTATGATCAGAAAGGAATTTCCCACAAATACAAATAATGCATGAGCAACAGAACCTGATCTTATTTATTAAAGATTCCTGAACTATACTACTTCTATTAAATTTCTATTAACTTTCGCAAATTTAACGAACGTCTTTATGATTGCTTAGTTAATGAATTTTAACATATCTCTCTTCGCTCTTTTTCAGTCCTACGTTTGATAAGATCTATAGCTTTGAAAAGATTACTCAATATCATAATTACAAATTTTCTTTTCATCCATCTGACCAATCTTATTCAATTAATTATAATTTTCTATAATTACATATCTATCAATTTATTTCGAGCTTAGCAGCATTTTTAGAATATATCATTTTTTTGTAATATATATTGCAATAATTAGAGAAGTATAATAAATAAAGTATAGAAAATTAAAAAAAGAAGAAAATTCTTAAAATTTTTCCCGAAAATTTATCTATATATATAGTATTAATACCTTTCCTTAATGGGAGGTAGAAGGAAAATTTTTAAAATAAAATTCTTGTCTGTGTTCATATTTAGTCTCTTGGTTATCATATCTATACACTTAATATCTTCAAATTTTGCAGTAATAGCCCAAAAACCGCATATATTATTTTCAGAGATTCCAGAAAATTTCATAGCGCTTTTTGTTAATAATCAATCATCGCTGTCAAATACTACAACTGATTCAACCATTCAAAATTCGTCATCTAATCAAACCCAAAATGAAGAATCTATGGGTATAGAGGTATTAGAGGACCTCCCAAGAGGTAGCACGCGAATAGAGGACTTGGATAATCAGAGTGAAACAGATGTATTGATTAGTGACAACCAATTAGAGTATATTCAAAATATAGTAGAAAATGGAACAATAGTTAGTGAAACATGAAATAGCTATCTTATTTCACTTTAAATATCCAATAACCTTATTTCTATCTGAAATTTTAGATTAATTATTTTCAGGTTAGTAAATTCATCAAAAGAAAGATATACAACTAAACTCAAGCAGTCAAATCTTCAAATATACTCTAACACGAAATCTATAAAAAAGATTTTTTCATTCGGCTTTGAAAATTTGATTAATAAATAATTTTTGACTATTACAAATAGGACATTTTACAATTTCCATCGTCTCTTTAATTAGTGTGGCAATCCAAAAACATGAACAACAGAAAACAAATCTATAAAATTTTCTTTTATAAAAAAAATTATTAGTTTTATTAAGATCATCAAGTGCTAGTATTGTTTTTATCTTCATATTTTCTAAATAATCAAATCATATTAATTAATACTACCGATATAGTTCATATAGTAATTAATAGGGTAATTTCTAATCAATTACAACGACTTTTCAGTCTTATATTTTGATAAATCAAGTATCATGTATAAAAATTTAACGGTAAAATTATTAAAAGCATTTTAATTTATTATTTATTAAGATGTTGGGTAGTAGTGTGAAGTATTAATGAACATATTTTCATTAATAATTTTTTTGATAGGAATATTAGTTTCTACAATTGTTATTTATTTCATAACAAGATTATTTGGAGAAAAAGAGGGTATAAAACACGCTATAGTAGCTGCAATATCTGGATCACTTATTTATACTATCTTCTATTATTTCATAGGTAACAACATAATTGGAAGTTTGTTAAGTGCGATCGTCTGGATTTTAGTACTGAAAAAAATTTACAAAATGGGATGGATCAAAGTTCTAATAATAGCTGCTATAATATGGGTATTGACCAATATACTATCTCTGATTATTCCAACCTCACCTGGTCCGCTATAATAAATTTATCTCTTGATAATTTATTTCGGAATTACTTATATTATCTCCTCAAAACATGTATTAGATATATTCTTGCAACTTTCTTGTTTCTTCTTATCCTTTATTTGTTATAATCTATGGGATTATAATCTTGTATATTAAAAACCTATTTTACCATCTCTTAGATCATATACTAAGGATTCAAGAATTCTTAAGTTGAAAAACTCAATAATGTATAATTTAAAATAATTAAAAAAACAAATACCTATTTATTTATACTAGAAATTCTTCTTTTCGGAAATGTGAATCATTGAATATGTGATTAAAAAATAGGTGAAACTATTAAAAGTTAAAAAGCAAGAAAGTTTTTCTTAATTTAACCTTTGATTAAGAAGTATAAATTAATTATAAGTGTAATTGCAATTGTTGGGATAGCATTAGGTATATACACAATTTCTCCCCTTTTTATCAACACAACTATAGATGAACCACTTCCAGTACAAAAAATGGATTTCGAAAAATTTATGGGATTAAGTGAGGAGGATAGAATGAAAACTGCAAAGAATATGACCCAGGAGGAAAAAGACAATATAATGGAGACATTTGCAAGAAATAATATCTCTGTTAACGAAGAAATGGAGGATTTGATTAATGAAAACGATACCCTTACAGGAAAATTAGTGGATGCTGGTGATGGATTCCATATGGCATCAGGAGAAGTAAAGGTATTAGAAACCTCAGATGGTCCAGTATTAAGGTTCGAAAATCTTGATGTAACAAATGGGCCTGATCTCTATGTGTATTTAGCTACAGATACAAGTGCTGGAGATTTCATTAATTTAGGACGATTAAAAGGAAATATAGGAAACCAGAATTATCTCATACCAGTTGATACGAATCTTGATAAATATAACACAGTACTCATCTGGTGTCAAGCATTTTCTACGTTATTTGGTAGCTCAAAACTATCTTAATTTTTTTTCTTTGTAAATCCTATTGATTTTAAAGTAAAAAGATTATACTAACAGTAAATTTCTTTTTTTTACTTTTTTTTACATTCTCCAAATGATGTGATTTGATGAGTAGTAAATTTTCTTACAATTGCTTTATTCAAAAGTTACTTTTCTTATATCTTATTATATTATATACACCTAAATTTTTCACTAAATTCGATAATCCTTCAATACCAAATTTTTAAACATTGTAATATCTCTATGCTAGAATATTTTTACATCTATGAAATGATACACCTAGGGACTTTCAGACTCTTTTTATAAAAATAATACGCTTTAGGGTCTAGTCTAGTCATCAGTTTAGAAAACTATCAATTGAATGTATTATAATTTCAAAGATTTAGCGTATTGCGTAATAAATTTCAAGCTTAATTTTAAATTGAAATTGATTTTGTTTAAAGATGTTATAATCCTAATCCATAGGAGTAAAAGGTCAGGAATTTCTAAAGATTATTGAGTGTCTACATGTAATATCAATATAGTTAAATTATTCACTCAAACATGATTATTATGTATGGAAAGATATCATCCGAATTTTTCATAATCTGCATACAAGAATTTAGATAATGAATGATCTCTTTGCTACCAACTTTAAATATCAATCAATTAGTATTGATCTCTCGGTATATTCTTATTTCTAAGGGCTTTTCCAATAATGGATTTAATCTTTCCTCTATGTTATGCATGTGCTGTTGCTCAAAGTGCCTGTCGAGATCTTTTTGATCTTCCCAAATTTCATCAAACATAAAGATATCAGAATTGTTAAGCAGTCTGTGAGGAACATAAGCTATATTTCCTGGTTCCACAAGAGTAGGTTCAATCAAAGTTTGTAAAATTTTCCATAATTCATCACCCTTTCCCTTTTTTGCCTCTAGAAATGCAAGCAATCGTATCGAGTTTCGGGGTCTATTTTGAAATTTACGTATATTTGTAGTCTCCAATACTATATGAGTACAAAGATTATTATAAAAAAATAACTATCAACTCAATCTAATACGAATTATTTACTTGTTCAAAACAATTTAATATTTATCGATACATATTATAACTACTAATTAATAATATGAAATGCTTTATTTGTGGTGTTGACAACGAGTTATCATTTACTTGTAATTTCTGTAAAGAAAACTTTTGTTCTGTCCATAGACTTCCAATGAATCATGCATGTCCGTTCTTGAGTAGTTACACTACAAAAAGAAAACAAATGAGTTCTAATCATCACGCTCAATATAACAGTTCTATTTTTTTTAGACTGATTTATATCAAATCTTCCAGAACAGAAATTCTTCATTTAGGAATAGCAACCATCCTGGTCTTGTTAGTAGGGTTATCTCTTACAAATTATAGACATATATCTTTAGAATTTATTCTTATTTTCATCGGAGCATTCTTAATTCATGAACTTGCCCATAAATTATTAGCACAATTGTATGGAAGCTGGGCAGAATTTAGGGCTGAAATTTCTGGACTAATGATAACTGCTATTTCTGCTATCCCATTTCTTCCTTTCAAGTTTATCGCTCCTGGTGCAGTAGTTATTGGGGACTTGACAAAGAGTAAATTCGGAAAAGTTGCGTGGATAGGACCTTTAACTAATTTGGTAATGGGCTTTTCGTTTCTCTCCTTATCATATATATTTCCCAGCCACAACTATTTTGCAATTGGAGCTAGCTTTAACGCATGGATAAGCATTTTTAATTTACTTCCTTTTGGCGTTCTTGATGGACTAAAAATATTCAATTGGAACAAAATTGCTTGGTTATCAACGATAGCTTGTGCATCAATATTATTCATAATTTCATATCTATGAATTATTTCATAGGTTACTGTTAAAGATATGATTAACAACTTTTCATTTCAATAAATAATGTTGCTATGGAAATAAAGAGTATTAAGGGTAAGAATGTTATTATGATTACCTGAAGGTTATATATTGTATTTATCATCGTCATTTAGAAGTTTGACATAATAAATATCCTCAAACTAGAAATATTCGAAAGTTGTACTATAAAGTATAATAACATAGGATACGATTAGAAATAGATGTGAAATATAAAAAATAGTTTTATTCTTACATTAACAACTTGTAGCACAATATTTGGAGTATTAGTTGGAGCTCATCTTTTGTATTCACAATATAACTTATCATTTGATGGTCCTAACATTCCCATAATGAATACGCCCTCATCTATATCACTAAATTATCATTCAATATTTGCTCTTGCACAAGAAAGCAATGAATCGATCACCAATATTGAAAAATCAACTTCTTTGCCTAAAGATAATATGAGTCAAGTCTTTGGAGAAAAAGATTCGTTTGATAATACAACACAAGAAACGAGACAAAAATCTATGTTATCGGAAAGAGAAAAAGAACAAAAAATATAACCAGTACTGACAAGATTCAAAGAGATTCTATTACAATATTGTTAGAAGGTAAAACATTAACAGAAGAAGGTTATATGCATCTTTATGATTCTGCACCTTATAAAATCACCAATGGACATATTGCCTTAAAAGTTCCATGTGATGATAATAGTACTTCTCCCATACAGGTTTTGATAGGTTCGCCTGCTAATATGATAGCATCTGATCTTGAAATTGTACAAAAAATAATTGATCCTAACATGACATCGACTTTTGATGATCCTAATCTCTCCGTCCCTGGAGAACAATGTCTATATCATGCTAACTTGATTCCTGATGAAAATTTAACAACCATTACTGACATTGTACTAAATAATACAGAAAATCAAGTTCTAGAATTTCCTCCAACTGCCACTGTGGTAATAGGTATCAACGAAATAATTAAAGAATCAAAGACACAATTTACAAATTCTGAACCTATTTCTGTTGATACAGATGTTACCACTACCAAGACATCATAAGATTAAAATCTGAAGAAAAGATACAACTTATTATTTTATAATCAATGGTTGAGATCACTTTCTAATTTTTCTTTTATGTTTATCTAGTTTTCACTTCTAGGAATGGATAATCATTTTTTATTAAAATATTTGTAATAATTATATTAAGAAGCATTTTAGATATTTGATTTCCTTTTTTTGTTATTGAGATTTCATAATCCTTGTGAAATCTGATTAGCTCAATATTCTATTTTTTGCATTTTCCCTCCTCATTATTACTGACTACTATTTGTTCTATGATCATACATAACCTAAAATCTAACAAAAATCCACTCATATAGATAATGATAAAAAATCTTTATTTAACAATCTTATTATTCATTAAAAAACTAGTCTAAAAAGGATCTTGTTTTTCACTTTTATTAAAAATGTATTTATTCTATTAATTTTAAATAAGATCTGTATTTGCCTCCAAAATTAAAATTATTGAGCGAATTTGGAAGAAAAAAAGTTGGAGATATCATGGAGGATGCGATCGTCGTAAATCCTAATGATAACATATCTAAAATAGCAAACTCGTTAATAAAAAAAGGAAAATACGAGGGATATTACTTAGATAATAACAAAAATAAAATCATTGGAATAAGTTTGTCAGAAATTCTATCTACCCGTGACATCTTTTCTCAAAAAATATCTAATATAGGAAAAAATGGAGCTTGGTTATCGAAGGATAGTCTAATAAGTCAAGCGAGTCGTATCATGAGTTATAACCGAGCAAGATCTTTACCAATATTTGAAGGTAAAAAGATACTCGGACAAATTACATCTGTAGGTATAGTCAAAGCACTTGAACGAATGGATCTTAACATTCCTTGTTCCAAAATCATGACTCCTTCTCCAATGACACTTGAAAGCGATGATTCTCTTTCTTCTGCAAAAAATAGAATGATAAGAAATAGGATCGACCATTTACCAATTTTAAATGGACAACTTTCAGGGATAATTACATCTTCTAATATAATCAAAACTATGTTAGGTTCGGAAAATCATGGTAGTAGAATGTTAAGTTTTCCCGTAAAAAGCATTGCAGAAAAAAATGTTTTGACGATAAATGTTCAGGAAAATGTGACTTCATGCTTAAAATTATTAAATGAATCTAACTCAACTTATATTTTAGTAACACAGGGTGAAGAGCTTCAAGGAATTATAACCCACAGAGATATTATGATGTTGTTAGGGGAAAGAATAGAAGAAGATATTCCTGCATACATCATAGGACTACCTGATGAACCATTTATTGCAGAACTTGCTAAATCGAAATTCAACTCTATCGTAAAACTTTTGAAAAAGGTCTTACCTGATATTGAAGAAGCAAGGTGCAGAATTAAACTGAAAAGTGTGAGAGGTAAAGCAAAAAGATATGAGATTGATGTGAGTATTTTTACTACATCTAAAAGACTTAGCTACTCTAACAATGGTTCTGATCTCGCAAATATATTCGATCAAATGATCGAAGGAATGAAGAAAAAACTTTCTCAAAAGAAGCAACGACGCCAAAAAATATCTAAAAGATATCATCTGGATTAAAATATTTTTTATTCTTAATTTGCATATTTTAAGGAAGAATTATAAAATATTTAGATAAATAATCCTTTCCGACTTTTCATTGAGTATTTTATTAGTATATTCTTAGAATATTATAGACATACTTAATAGAAAGATTTGCGTATAATTATTAATGGATTTTGAAACTACACAATCAATCATGTATTGTGATAAATGTAATGAATATGTGGTTGTCAGGTCCAATGAAAATAAATTAGAAATTTTCAAATGCCAGAAATGTTCATCTGAACTTATTCAAGTACTTGATAACTGATATCCATGAAAATAATTTTTACTTTTTCTTATTAGAATTTGAAGATGTAAATTAAGCTTATCTTAGGATTGTCTATCATAAAATGATTTAAAATCTTCAGCTAAAGTATAGGCTAAATTTTGAATTTTTTGAATTTCAATATGAGATCTATTTTTTGCCATTAGTTTTAGTAAATTCATACATTTGAATACTTCATCATCCTGTATGTTATCATGAGATAAATCAAGAAAACATTTGTCGATATCAAGGCAAAATACAAGAATCTTTTCTTGCCAATTCTCTCCAGTTGTAGGATAACCTATATCTTGTGCAATTTGTTTCAGTTCGCTCTCTCTATGTCGTAAGAGTAGTTCAAATGCAGCATCAGCCTTATTCCTATCATACGATATGGGAAGTATACTATCCAATATATATCGATGTAATTACCTGTATTAAAAATTATTTTATTTTTATTGTATTACATTTTAATTTAGGTAATAAATTCTCCGGTTAACAATATTATATTAAGGACAGGAAAATCCAATATGTCACTATAAATTAGTACATTCTGAACTAATATATACTATACATTTCACTTTTTATTCATTGTTCTCTTCATTTTTTTATTCTCTTATTTTTTATTCCAGTAAACCCATGGCAATAATCTATTCTCCTTCGTTACAAGGTAATAGTATAGCACGTACTGTTATCGATAAAGTCGAAACATCACTCATATGTAGTATGTCAAGTTTAAATCTAACCTCTATATAAAAGGGATTAATATTCGCTAAAGATTTTCATATAATCAAACATCCTTTTAAGCACAATAAATATATTTTATAGTAACTTATTTATCGGTGAACTTTGGCTAGTTAGTTTACCTCTTTAATTGTATTAAATTCATATAATTCTAATTTCCTAAAGATCTAAACAAGATATAAAAAGTATTTCTCCTATTAAATCAATTGACCATAAATAATTGACTATTTTTAGTAACCAGATTCATATCCGTAAACAATATAGAAAAGAGAAAAATATTTCAAGCCTGGATCAAGTTCAAAAGAGACATACGTAAATTACCTGGTACAATTTAGCTATTTGATTGGGAGATCAAATATTTCCTGCGTATTACTATGAATCATTCCATGAATAATTCCCATAGCGTCATTATATGGATTCTTCAACTCAACCACTTCCTTAAGTTGAGCAAGCCCCATTTCTATAGAATTCATTTGTTCAGTAGCGTTAAGAGGAGCATGTTCTTTAATTGTAGAACTAAATAAATCTATTGCAGTATTTGTTAATTCTTTTGCTGTTTGATACGCTGCTAAATTAGAAATATTCATCTTATCTCCACTATTACTCATATCCATATCTGACATATTCATCGGTTTTGTATCAAAGGCTGTAGAATATGCAGTATCTATCGACCTTATTAAATTTGCAAAATGTAAAGCTTGTATTGTAGCATTGGAAATAGATTCCGAATCTATCCTTACTGAAATTGCTTCAGTTGAAACATCATTAAAATTTTTCAACAAGTCATCAAGGCTTGTTTTTTGATCCTGATTATCTATCGCTGTACCTGTATCATTTATAATCGATGAGATCTCATTTGCTATCCTTTCATTTTTTTCAGAAATCTCTTTCTTTATATTTTCTGTATATAATTCATTTATTTTATTGAAATGATCCTTAGCTAGAGATTGGTTATTAGCAATCAAGTTACTATTGACTAGATTCAGTTCAATTTGCATCTTATCCAACAGAGCTAAAAAAGAAGCACTTTCATCACCAGCAAAATTGTGACCATATACGTTAAAAGTATATCCTCCTATCAATAAAATAAATCCACCCATCACTATTATAATCAATAGATGACTTTGTTTGACATCCATGCTAATATCCTTCATCATTAAGAATAATAAAAATAAATAATATAAAATTTATGATACAAGCATCGAAAGAGGTTTGAAATGAGATAACTTACAAATAAAGTTAAATTAATCATTAGATCATTAAATTGTTAGTTTGACGAGTGTTATTATAAATGAAAAAAGTTATGATACTAAACGAATATACGTTTATACATTATTATTATTATGTGAAATGAGTTTTTAGCAAAATAAAAGATCCTAGTAATTTATTTGTTTATAAATACCTAATTCTATGTTTTTAACGCAATTTAGGAATAACTCTATTGTTTCTGAAATCTTATCGGTGTTAGATTAAATTCATATAACAAGTACATTCATAGAATGTACCACAATGTTCTTAATATCTATAGATCTATCATTTAAGCATAACCCCCCAACGGTTATAGAGTAGTTTCAATTGTGGTGGCACAAATGAAGAATTTATGTCACCACAATTTTCATTATCTTAATCTAGAATTGTTATACTTAATTAAATTAATACTATTATTAATTCTTATTTTCAATAAAGTTGTGTCGTTAATTTTCAAAGATAAATAAATATATTAATCCTAATGTAAATTGTGGTAAATGATCTTTTCGTTCGAAACAATCAATAATTGAGTATTTCAATTTTGTGTCTTTATCCTGTATTTCATGTATGTTATACTAGTTCTTTTTAAGATTAAAAATAAAATTATTTAATAATATTACTAGAAAAGTATTTTTTCCTGAAAAGCTGTATGCAATTAATGTAGTAAAGAGGATCAGTTAACCCAACTAACATCTTTCTTCTAGAATCTAAATATATGACTAAATTTCGAGTATAATCTCAATAATTCTGGAAAATGATCTATATCTAGGAATATAGCTAAAAATTCTGCATTTTTTAATACTCTAATTCACATACAGAAATTCTAGCATATCGGGGTGAATGTAATCTATAAACTATATACAGGTGCTGATAATTACAGGATTTTTATCTTTTTTTTTATTTAAACATATTACAAATACAAATAAAGTTAGATTTATTTTCATCCTTGCTTTTTAATAAAAATAAAAAATTACAATACGTTCTAAAAGTTTGGTCAATATCCTTATTTATTAATAATAATCTAATATATATTGTAATAAACTAAATGAAATATTCCTTTAGATGTTTAATATGTAAATGATCAAACTACCATTTAGTCTATCATTTAAATACATTCTTTTTCAATATATACCGTTCCTAACCAGAAAATTAGAATTCTTCCATCATATCAACGTAATTTTCTACCATGTCTTCATGTAAAAGAGTTTCTTTGTATTTATGCAAGAGATCTAGTAAATATGATTTATCGATAGCAATTTCATAAATATTACAATCCTCTTGTTTTTTCATCTTAATTAGGTTAGTTTCCTTTAGTCTAGTGAGATGCCATGAAACGGTTGATGGAACCTTTTTTGTAAATTCTACTAAGGAATTGAAGTTGCATTGATTATGAGTTAATATATAAATTAGTATATTTCTTGTACTTTTTTGCCTCAATATTCCAAGAATTCGTGATTCTAATTCGGATATCTCATGATGATAATATCTCGTCACTCTATTATTAACTCTATTTATTTTTAGCTTACCAGAATTATTTAATATATTCAAATGATATGTCAAAACACCATTAGAACATCCAGTTAATCTCATTAATTCTCTATATCTAATACCCGGAAATTCTATTATAGAGTGAAATATTTTTTCCTGGATAGAATTTTGTTTATTAGTGATACCTAACTGTATGGATTTGGTTCTTTCCATATCATTTATTTGCTCCTTTAATAAAACTGACGCCGAAAAAGGTAACCATAACCAAAAGTATAAGGTGAGACAATTCTATATTAACTGTTGGTATAAACACTCCATATATATTTTCAGTAGCATAAAACATGTACAAGTATTCAACTCCAACAAGAGCCATAAATCCTATAGTCATAAAAAATATCCTCGTGTTTCTTGTGCGATTATAAGCAATTAAAGAAATTATTGCTAAAAATTGGGCGATTATCAAAGATGCTAGATGAACAATGATATGGTAAATCATATCAGTGTGGGAAATATGTGGTAAAAGAACTGGAATAGATAAAATGGATGTTACGACACTCGCTATTAGTGCAAGAAGTTTTGGTTTATCGTTAAACATCCCAGAACTATTATAATTTCTTAACAATACTAATTTTTTTCATCAAGTACTTAAATATATTATGGTACATTAATCAAAGAAAAATAATTCTATATCCATTTTAATTGTATCAACTGGAAATCATCAAACTAGATAAACTACTAATAATATACATATCCAAAGTATGTAGAACATTCAAATATCTCTTCGTATTTTAATTTATTTTTTATTTTTTTAAAAAAATAATTAAATCAGTAAATAATAATTTGTTTCGAAATTGACCTACAAACAGTAATACAGAATAACAATGATATTTTATTTTTTATTATATCTTCGAATGATGTACTATAAAGTTTAATAGTATTTAATCTAAAGTAATTTCAATGAGAAAATATTACCATACTAACAACAGTATATTTTTAGTATTGATGGCAACAACAATCTCAATAATACTCCTAAATTCAAATTCAGCTGCTTTTGCTCAGGATGACACTGGAATGATGGGTAACGATACAGGTATGATGGGAAATGACACTGGCATGATGAATGCAACCCTAGCCTTTGCACAAGACGATATGA
>JBHIVA010000048.1:0-15539 GCA_042138015.1 Nitrososphaeraceae archaeon
ACGAATACTGATATTCTTTTTCTCTTGTAAATCTGCAATGAACCAAATATTTATCCACTCCCAAACTGTAACATGACTTCTATTCTGTTCATTAAAAGGTTCCAGTGCTTTAGACGTGTTTCTTAAACTCAAACCAAGAAAGTACAAATACAGAGAATACATTACTATACATGGGGATGGTCTATTTCTTTCAAAAAATAATCTAATGATCATAGATTAGAAATAGAACATTCACAGCTATAGATCTTTCGTTAACTTAACAGCAATACCAATTAGTCAAAAAACTGATCACATACTTATTAATTCTTGATGTGAATCTTTTTCTCTTTTAAACCTAAAATTTACTATGTGAAGCATCTCAGATTTCTTTAACAAGGTCAATGTGCTTAAGTATATCCCTTGAATTTAGTTAGTTAAATCTTAGTAAACTAGAATTTTCATACTCAGATATATGGTTTCTTTTTGCTTTAGATAACCAAATATAATTTGTGATAAAAAGAAATAACTAATATCTACTTCTTTTTTAAAAGTTTAGTATCTTTTCTTGGATATATATTAAAGTTGTTACAGTAATATGATAACAAGAATCTGCTAGAAATCATTATACTAAACATCCAGTTATTTTATAGTTATTAAGATTTTTCAAAAAATAATTTTTTATATAATATTATATTCATTTGTTTAAGAACAAATAATATTTTATTTCATAAATTTTCTTAACTTATATTAAATTTGAATAAAATTGTATTTCTGATTTTTGAATTATATAGATAAATGAATAAATTGGTCCAATTGTACACAAGTTATAAATTTCTCTTTTTGTTTAATAAAACAGAACTAGTCAAAACTAGTTAAATCATTATATAATTTATTACTCTTCGTTGACGATCATATTAATCACTTTTTGACACCTGTTTCAATGTATTTTTATCTTATCTCCCAAATCAATTTTTTCAACCTGTATGAAATTAATGAAAATTCTTATGTTGTTATCGCTAACGTCCATCCAGTGCTGGGATATTAATTTTGTCTTTAAATTGTATTGTCTATCATTGTATCAATATCATATACTACTTATCAAATTTTTTTGCCTAGAAAGATGATTTTTATTTGTCATACGAATAGGCTCAATCAGATATTTACTCATTCCTATTATTATATAAAATGTATGAAAAATAAGTAAAATAAATAATGCATGTCTATTAACTACAATTAACCACATTAATATTGGCTTTTTTTAGGACCAAAATTTAATTAGATCCCTTTTAATCTAATTTATAATAATCTAAATTATAGTAAGGATTTTTGATAAATTGATTTCAAATGATAACACCAATTTATAGGAATTTACTAATCTGGGAACATTTTCGCGCGATCTGTTTGAATTAACACGATCTTTAACTATTATTTTTCATTTTTTCGGTGATTATTATACGAAGTTCTTCGTCTGAAATGTCATTAAAATCTATATTCAACGATTTAGCTATAATTTCTAGCTTTTCTCTTTCAGAAGAAATTGGACCTTCTACCATTTTATTGATTTTATAATTTTTAGAATTTTCATCGATATTTTGGGAATTCAGATTTGAAATATTTTTTACCTCTTTACTAATACTTTGTTTAGCTTTATTGTATTCACCAGCTGCTCTTCCTATTTGCCTCGAAATTTCTGGTAATTTTTTAGATCCAAAAATTAGAAATATACTAATTAATATTATTATAATCCATTCAGACACTCCGATGCCCATTGGAGATCTTTTATTATAATTTCTTAACTAAAATACCTTTAGATCTGATGATTTTTTATAGATTTTAGAGCTAAAACTAAAAAATATAAATAATTATATATACTATAAAGTATTTATTCTCGATTTTGAGATAAAGTTGAAATTTACTATCATTATTTAAGATTTATACCATAAAATTGGTCAAAGCACTTATATTCGTGCCAGTTGACCTTATTTTTACTTTACAATAATAAGAGGTTATGGAATTGCCGAGTACTGGTATAGTAAAATATCATGTTAAATTAAGTTTCGAGGTTGATGGACTCGTAGAAAAAGCAGACATTATTGGTGCTATTTTTGGTCAGACTGAGGGTCTATTAGGTCCTGAAATGAATCTGAATGAATTACAAAAAGTTTCGAAAGTCGGTCGCATAGAAGTGAATGTGGACACCAAATCAAATATTGCTAAAGGAGATGCATTAATACCAATGAGTACTGATATTTCTACAGCAGCTCTTATAGCAGCAGCAATAGAAAGTATCGACAAAGTAGGTCCTTTTCAAGCTCAGTTTGTTTTGTCAGGAATAGATGATATCAGAGCAATAAAGAAAAAAGTCATTGTTGACAGAGCTAAAAAAATTGTTCAAGAATGGGCAACAAAAACTATAAGTGAAGGAGAAGAGATGCTCAAGGATGTATATGATGCTAGTAAACCTGGCAAACTTACTTCATTCGGTAAGGCTCAACTAGCATGTGGAACAGGTGTTTTTAACTCGGAATGGATTATTTTGGTAGAAGGAAGAGCGGACGTAATTAATCTTCTTCGGGCCGGATTTGATAACGCTATCGCAATTGAAGGAGCAAAGATTGATGAAAGTATTAAAACTCTTACAGATGGCAAAAAAGTGATTGCATTTCTTGATGGGGATCGTGCCGGAGATTTGATTTTAAAGGAATTGCAAGGATTAGTTAACATTGAAAAGGTTTACAGAGCACCACAGGGAAGAGAAGTAGAAGAGTGTACGCCTCTCGAGATATCTGAAATATTGGGTAATCTCTTTGAGACACCAAAAAGCGAACTTGTACCTCGTAAAATGACACAATTTCCAGGACAGAAAAAATATCACAAAAGTGATAAAGAAAAATCAATTATTCAGCAATCACCGCAAGTGGTCTCACAACAGAATATTGTTGAATCAGTATCTCTTGAAAATAATTCTACTATTCAAGATAATACTGAATATAATTCAATAATACGGGAAATTTATTCACAAATCAATGAATCGCTTGAAGCAATTCTCTTAGATAGCTCACTGAAGACAATAATAAAAGTTCCTGTTTCTGAAATAGTAAAGAAATTAGACGATACTTCAGGAGGAAAGATATTAATTTTAGATGGGATAGTCACACAAAGGTTAATCGATGCCTCTGATAAAGCAGGAATAGCACAAATAGTAGGTCATCGATTAGCTGATATCAAAAGAAATTCATCGATTAAGATCAATACCTTTAACGAAATAGGACTATAATAAAACGTTAATGAAAGATCCAAAGATAAAAAATATTCTTATACTATCCCAACTTTTATTATATGGTGCTAGAAATAATTTTGTAGAAATCACTACTACAGATTTGGCCAAAAAAATCAATCGTTCTCAACAATTAGCTTCTAAAGAATTACTAGATCTAGAATTAATAGGATTAATAGAACGAAACAAACACAGTAAGAAATTTAGTATAAGAGTTACCGATAAAGGGTTTCAAGAAGTATATGATTTATATCTTTTTTTAAAATCAACTATTGAGACATTTAAAAAAACATTAAATTTCGAAGGAGAAATAATTTCTGGTATGGGAGAGGGATCATATTATATGTCATTACCAGGATATAAACAACGTTTTAAAGAAAAATTGGGATACGAACCATATCCTGGTACTCTTAATATAAAACTAAATTCTAAATTGTATGTTGACAGAAAAAAAGAGATACTAAAATTCCCTTCCATTTTGATTGATGGTTTTAGTGATAAGACAAGAACATATGGATGGGTTAAATGCTATCCAGCCATGCTGAATGAAAGTGAGGATATCAATAGTACAATTTTAATCCTAGAACGAACTCATTATGATGACACTATAATAGAAGTAATAGCTCCATTTTCTATCAAAGATAAATTTAATCTAGATAATGGCGATTTAATTAAATTTAAAGTGAAAACTAACGTTCTAGTCTAAATTTTTTTATATATTTTTAAATATCATAAACAGCTTTACCTAATTCCTCTTTTATTTTGGAACTCTTGCTTTTAGGAACCGGTGTATTCAACCTAATAACTTGAGTATCAATATTCCTAATTTTGCAATTTTCAGAAATATATTTCTCTGTATGAGTCTGATCATAACCCAAAGCAATAATATCTGGTTTAACAAATTCTACAGTGTCAAACAAAGTTCCCTCTCTTCCTATTAACGCAAGATCAACAAAACTCAGGGCTGATACCAATTCCTTTCTTAATTCCTCAGAGTGGTAAATTTTACGATTTTTTTTAATTTTAATTGCAGTAGATGTTGTTGCTATTACTACAATAAGTAGATCTCCATATGATTTGGCTGCCTTCAAGGTAGATATGTGACCAGGATGTAGAATATCGAATACACCTCCAACAAGAACAACCTTTAGCGTCTCTCTGCCTAAAAAGCTTAATCGATAATTATCATCATTATTTTTTTCTTTTTCTATTAAACCAATTTCTGTTAGCTGCATAATTCGTGGATAAAAAAATTTTTTATCTAATTGATATCTCTCTTGAAGTCGATCTAAAAATGTTCTTCTTTTGTCTAAATTACTTACGAATAATGAGCCAAGTATTATTTTATCTAATGATTTCAATTTAATCCCAAAATATTTTTTATTGTTAAGTTTCAAATTATATATAATTGTTTGATCTATAAGTCTTCCACAAAAATAAGGATTTAAATTTACACGTAACAGTTTCATTGATATTTTTAATTTTTACTGTTTAAAAATAATTAAAGGAATATTTAGTAATCCGTGTCAAAAATTAACTTTAATTATTAATCTAATGTAATTTCTCATAATCCTTTTATTAGGTCCTCGGATAATACCATTTAGTTGGTTAAATTTTGTCCAGAATGTGGCGGGGATTTAAAGTTAGATCCATCTACAAAGAATTTTATTTGTAGAAGTTGTGGGCTATATGCCTCTCGTGAAAAAATGGATGAGTTACGCGATAAATCAGAGATTAATTATGAAGACCATAAAAAAAGAAGTCATGAAGATTATTTGGACTGGTGGCAATCTTCTAAAAAAGACAAACAAAAAATCTGAGTTTTTTTAATTAATAGAAATCTTTTGACTTTTCTGATAGATCATTACTTAAAGATACCATTTGTTCTTCCTTTCTGGTTCTCAAAACAGTCATCAATTCGATCTCTTTAACGAACGAAATAGTTAAAATTTTGTTTACTATTGTATCTCTCATGTCCTTTAGACTTTTTGCTCTGATTTTTACTAATAAATCAAACTTATCATATATTTCATGTATCTCTAATATCTCTTCAATCGTTTCCAATATAATAACGGCTTGATCAGCCTTTCCTTTCTCCAATTTTACCATAATAAAGGCAAGATGATCATAGCCTATCAAATTATTATCTACAAAAATCGAGAATTTCTTTATTATTCCCATGGATATTAACTTTTTTACTCTCGTATGAACTGTTGCATCAGAAATACCTATCTGTTTTGCTAGTTCTACAAATGGTAATGATGAATTTTTATTAAGTATATCTATTATCTTAAAATTAATATAATCTAGCACATTTTTTGCACTCATACCACACTTTTAATTTTATAATATATTAATTTTAACGATTAAATGTACCTTTTATGGAAGTTAATTACGAAATTGTATATTTCTGAGTACTTCTTGTTTGTTCTACAATTAACGCTGGTTAATCATTTCCAATTATCTAAATCAATTCAGTTTCCCTTTCTTATTTACTACAATATTATCTTTGGATCTGTAAGATCTGCTATTTCGTAATAATCATCATCGAAAAGTTGGATATTCTTAACTAATGTAATAGTTAATGTATTTAAACAGAACAGTCCTTAAATTTATTTGGTATATCCAATTCTTTATCCTTTATAATCATATTCTAGATCTTTACCTCTATTCTTTCATAGGCAATTTAGTGCATATTTTCAGGATGCGAAATCTTTTCGTTGAAATCAAGTATATACTGACAGGTCCAAAATGATTATCACTCTTAACAGTCTTGGATTTATGGATAATCTATATCATTAATTTAACAAATTGTAGTATAAACACTATATTCGAAATTCTGGATTAATTAAAATGGCATAACAATAATAATAACTACTATTCACTAATTTTCCTTATAAGATGTCTCAACCAGAATGTTCAAAGTGTAAAAATAAAAAGAGTATTTATTTTAGACCGTATTCTGGAGAAAACCTATGCAAGTCATGTTTTATTATATCGATCGAAGAAAAGACATCAAGAACGATATCCAAGTTTTCTATGTTTAATTACGGTGATAAAATTTCAGTAGGTGTTTCTGGAGGAAAAGATAGTCTTTCTCTTTTATATATTATGAAAAAGATAACAACAAGAAAAAATATTTGTAGATTGATTGCCATAACTATAGATGAGGGAATAATGGGATATAGAGATGAATCCCTCAAACTAGTAAAGGATTTTTGTGCAAAAATAAATATCAAAAATGAAATTTTTTCATATAAGGACATATTTGGTATGAATATGGATGAGGCAATTTCATCAAGACCTTCAAATAAGATGACTTCATGTTCTATTTGTGGTACATTTAGAAGAAGAGCTATTGATATTGCAGCCAAAAATGTAGGTTCAAATATTATAGCTACAGGACATAATCTAGATGATCAACTACAATCTTTCTTGATAAATATCATTTCTGGAGATGTAAGTAGGATAGGATGGCTTAATCCAGAACCAGTCGAATATCATTTTAATGGATTGAAGAAAATAAAGCCTTTTATAGAAATTTATGAAAGGGAAATAGTTTTCTATGCACTCCAACAAAATATTCCATTTCAAACTCAGCAATGTCCATATATGAACGAAGGTATAAGAACAGATTTAAGAAATTTCTTTAATCAATTAGAAGATCAAAGACCTGGAATAAAATATAATACATATAGTTCTCTCTTAAAAATTTCTAATATCTCTAAATCATATATCAATACTAAACACAATAAATGTAGCAGGTGCGGACATGAATCTAACCAAAGTATTTGCTCTGTTTGTAAGAATCTTATTATTTTGCAATCTAATTAATAAACAAATATAATGTTATATCTTCAAGTAAAATACGCGGAGGCAGGGAGGACTGGGGTGTTAGCCGTACCCTGCTCTGGAAATCGGCTTTATGCTAGGGTCAGTAACTGTTGGGTAAATCCTTAGATGGTGATTTCCTACATACCAAGTTGAAATGAAATTACGCCGAATTGGATGGGTATGAGCAGCAAACTATACGAAGGTATGGTTTTGACTGTTAATTCTCGAAATGGGTCAGGTCCGGGAGGGAGCAACCCTAAGGTGACGTATCCGTGCTGGTTCGTCTACGTGGTGGATCATACAAGGTGTGAGATTGGAATTATTATCTATGGTGGTACCAATAGGCTGTCTCCGCAAATAATAACTATTTTTTAAATTAATTTACAGCCAATGGCGTATCTGCAAAAAATTTTCTATCGGTTGACGTTTCAAGATTTTTATTAATGCTTCCGCTTGAGGAACAGAAAGAACAGGTTTACTAAAATGATTATCTGTAGCAATTCTAGGACAGGCGACTTGGATATAAGCATCAATACCTTTAAAATTTCTTAACCTTTCCTCGGTAATTTCAGTAATAGCAAAAAGCTGTATTTCTTTGCCTAGTTCCTCGAGAATTTTTTTTAGTTTTAACGCTTTCACTTTAGCAAATTGCCCTTCTTTTAAACCAATTATCATTCCTATTTTTTCTGCCTCCTGAGCTTTATATATAGATAAAATTGCTTTTTTCTCCAGTTTTATAGCATAATCATTTACCTCTTTATATTCATTTAAATACGGATCTAGCATAAAAGTTGGCTTTTCAGTAGACATAGCTATACTTACCGAATGGAACATGCTTTGACCTAAAAATACAAAAGCATCGATTTTATTTTGTATATCATACGCTGGATAAAATTCACATCCAAAAACTTGCGCTTCATTGAGCTGTCCTTTTCCTCTACCTGTTATCACCTTGAAACCAAATTTTTCAAATAACTTTTTAACGGGTTCGATTTTTGTAAGATGTTGACTATCCGTAAGTAATCCTATGGATTTAAACTCGCGATTCTCAATTTCAGTAGCAAATTTCGTGACAATTTTATCAAACTCGATGTCGTCATACGCATTAATCATAACTACATTAGTACCTAACGTTTCAAATGATATTGTGTGACCTACGTTAAATAATACATCAACTCCGAGAACATCTGCTGCATGAGTATTTAGATCACAGGATCCCCAACATGTATCACCTATTATATAGGCTGGTATAGTAAAATTTTCCATAATTTTTTTTGCTGTTTCTTGGATCTTCGGAAAAAGAGCTTCCGGACCATTTATAGCAATAGAAGAGGGTTTTCTACTATTAATTACCTCAAAAATCTTCTTTTCATCTATTAGAATCATTTTGCATATATTCAACTAGTCTTTTATATTTCCTCAATATTACTTTTCATCTTTCATTAGTATTAAAATCTAATTTAATTTCATAGGTGATAACCAATTACATCAAGAATAATATTGCTTGTTGCTAATCGAACTAAATATATGGCTTTAAAAAAAAAACGTGATATAAAAATCATGGGGATTATAAATTGTAGTAAAGAATCATTTTACATCCCTTCAATCAAGACTCGCAATGATGATATTTCTTCTTATACAAAGAAATTAGAAAATGAAGGAGCTGATTTCCTAGATATTGGAGGAATGTCTACTGCTCCTTATCTAGATACAATAATTTCTCCAGAAAAAGAAATTAAACGCTTAGGAAATGCTGTAAAGGCAATAAAAAAGGCGTCAGATTTACCATTATCTATTGATACGCCTAGGTCAATAGTAGCTGAAAATGCTATTAGTTATGGTGTTGATATTATTAACGATGTATGTGGCCTGAAATATGATGATAATATGGGCGAAATAGTAGCGAAATATGGGGTAAAAATAATACTCGGGGCATACTCAAAAAAACGACAGATTTCTATTAAAGGAGATATAAATTCTACATCTACATTATTACAAGAAAGTATAGATAAAGCTATAGATTCCGGCATTAAAAATCGAAATATTATATTAGATCCATCGATAGGTTTTTTCCGTCAACAAGGAAAAAATCCATTTTTTACCAAAATCGATAGACCTTGGTATTTAAGAGATCTAGATATTATTTCAGAAATTAAAAAGTTAATGGAATTACGCTTTCCTTCATGTGTTTCAATATCTCGCAAATCATTTATAGGAGAAATATTAAATTTAAAACCTGAAGAACGACTGAGTCCTTCCTTAATTCTGGAAGCTCTCGCTATAATTAATGGTATTAATATAATTAGAACACATGATGTTTTGCATACAGCTCAAATGCTTAAGGTTCTAAATCGTTTCGATAGTATTCAAGTTTGATAATTACAAAAATGCCAGTTTAACTATATGCTCGTCTTTTACTTGAGTTCAAAACGCTTATAATCCTTCTTCAAGTCTATATTATAAAGAAGTATTTAATGAGTATCAAAGAAGGTCTCACTTTTGATGATGTATTATTAGTACCCAAATATTCTCCAATTGTATCACGATCTCAAACAGATTTGAAAACACGAATATCGAAAAATATCAAGCTGAATATTCCTATCATAAGTGCTAATATGGATACAGTAACTGAGTCATCAATGGCTATAGCACTTGCAAGAGAAGGTGGAATCGGGATAATTCATAGATTCTTGACGATTCAAGACCAAGTAGGCGAAGTTTTGCGAGTAAAAAGATCTGAATCTGTGATGATCGAACAACCTTACACTATCTCAATAGAATCATCCATAAAACAAGCAAAAAAAACAATGAGAGATTATGGTGTTTCGGGTTTGCTGGTTGAGAAAGATAAAAAACTGATAGGAATACTCACAAAGAGAGACATATTATTTGAGAAGAATTTAGAAAGCAACATATCTGAAGTAATGAGTAAAGATGTTGTTTTTGCAGAGGTAGGAACTACAATTGACCAAGCAAAAGAAATTCTTCATAAGAATAAAATTGAAAAATTACCTATAATTGATAAAGATAAACAAATAGCAGGTCTTATCACAAGCAAGGATATCTTAAAAATGGAGCAATATCCTTATGCATCTAAGGATAAGAAAGGTCATTTATTGGTAGGAGCAGCAGTAGGAGTAAAAGGAGATTACCTAGAAAGGTGTGAAGCATTACTTGAAGCAGGGGCAGATGTTATAGTAGTAGATATTGCACACGGTCATAGTGAAAATGCCATTAATTGCATCCGCCTAATAAAAAAGGCATTCAAGAATTGTGAACTGATCGCTGGAAATGTTGCTACTGGAAGAGGTGCAGAAGATCTGATAAAAGCAGGAGTAGATGCAGTTAAAGTGGGAGTAGGTTCAGGTTCAATATGTATCACGAGGGTAATAACTGGTTCGGGGGTTCCACAGTTAACTGCCATAGTGGATAGTGTTGAAACAGCTAGAAAGTATGATATTCCGATAATTTCAGATGGAGGAATTAGAAATTCAGGAGATGTTACTAAGGCTCTAGCTGCTGGTTCTTCCTCTATTATGATAGGAAGTCTATTAGGGGGAACAGACGAAAGTCCAGGAAAGACATTAGTTAAAAATGGGAAAAAATATAAAATTTATAGAGGAATGGCATCTCTTTATGCTTCATTGGGAAGGCGATATAGAGAAGAAGGAAAAATTATTGATTCTGATGATCTTAATGACTATGTTCCTGAAGGTGTGGAAGCTATGATTCCATACAAAGGAAGTGTAGTAGAAATAATTCGTCAGTTGGTGGGAGGGTTGCGCTCAGGTTTAAGTTATTGTGGAGCAAAGAACATCTCAGAAATGCAGAGTCAAGCCGAGTTTATACGAATTACTTCAGCTGGGTATATCGAAAGTCAACCTCATGATGTCTCATTAATGTGAATAAATATCTATAACTATTTATTATGAATAGTTGAGGAAGATTTAAGTTTATAATTGCTCGGTAATTTCTCTAAAAATAGAAATTTTTATCTTTACATAATAAAAACAAACAAGTAGCTATTGGTATATATTATTAATAGTATTTAAAATAAAAATGTATTAAATTATATATTGTTTTGAATATATTGGATTATTGTCAATAGATGTAACTGTTCAAGTTTTGAAAGAAAATATAGGAAAGAGAATAATGATAAAATTAAAAGGGGATAAAATTATTAAAGGAATACTGGAAAAATTTGATCAACATATGAATCTTATTTTAAGTAATGCAACAGAATATAAAAATAATCAGGAATCTAAACTTGGAAACCTTCTGTTGAAAGGTGATAATATTATAATAATTTCTCCACAAGAGTGACACTAAACGATTAATCATAGTGATTATATCATTTCATATAATTATCTCTTTTCCTTTATTTGTATTTTTTACAACTGATATGGTACGTGGACTTTGATCTTCATCCTGTATATTTCAACAGTCAGTTCGCCCATCGAATGCCACGTACCAATTATTTATTGATAACAATTTCTAACTTAAACTTTATTAACAATTATTTTTTCCTTATCTGCATCAAGAAATATCTCTACATCGCTATCTATCATTAATTCCAGGTTAAGATTTAGATTATCTACCAAAGGGATATCTGAAATAGCACATCCTGATGCTGTAATTGTATCACATTTATGGGTGCATATTATAGCTAGTGGATTGACTCCGTTTTCTTTTAAAGAATAGAAGACGTATGCACCAACGCTACTACCAACAGAATTTGGAAAAATAAGGATCCTGTTCTTTAACGTTTTTTTAAATAATTCATGATTTTCATCTTTTATCAAACCTGAAACATTATCAATCATGGAAAGCATATTCAAAGGTTGAGTGGTAACTAATACTTGACCTTTAGCTTTTCCTCCAACTATTTTTCTACATTTAATCTCAATCAACCTTTTTCTACTCACAGTATTCTTTTACTATATTTCGCATATCCTTTAATGCTACATCTATTTTATTAGATTTTTTCATGTAGTATGCACATTTTATACTATTAGTTACTATAGAGTCATAATTATCTTTTGTAATTAGCGGGGTTAAACATGTACATGCATCACATATAATTTCAGCTCCTGCTTTTTTTAAATTCATAATTATATCTCTGTTGCGTATAGAATCAGAAATAATACGTGGACAGAATATCATACATTTCTTTTTGAAAACTTTACCTTCTGTTATTTTGGACAAGTTATATAATTCAGTATTGCCTAATTGAGGGCTTCCAAAAACTATCAATTCTCCTTTTTCACATGTATCTAATTCTTCCTTCGTTTTTTTCATTTCTTCTTTTCCAAATGAAATTACTTCAGAGTTGTTATTCTCTTGTTTTATACTGAACATTCCACACATTCCAGAAGTGCCCAAGCCAGCAGAGAGAGCTTTACTCTTCATAATGTTTAGATATTGGATTTTTTCTATGCCAACACAATTTTCATTAATTGTTTTTCCTGCAAAATAACCTAATAGTCCATAATCGGTTTCAGACTCTACTTTTGTTTCAAGTTTTATTCTTACTCGCGGCTTTCTCATTTCGTCAATCAGTAAATCTGAATATGGTGCTTTTCCAGTTAACGCACTTGCTAACGCACTTAATGCACTTTCTTTATTTGTTTTAATCCCTAAAATAGAATTAATAAAAACTGCAGCATTGCTTTCTGCAAAACTAACATTACTATCTTTAGGAAGATCAAATATTTCATAAGGAATACAAGTAAATGTAGGTTTTACTCCTAGTTGTGTATAGGAATTAACTATATCTATTTGTTTTTCTTTAAAATTATCACTTAAATTGTTATCTAATTTCGAATCATATCCCATGGGATTTAAGGTACTTATAACCGAAACTCTTTTATTTTTATCAAAGTTATTGAGAAATTTTGCTCCTGCTTCTCCAATAGTGTTAAAGTTGACTCCAGAAATATGCGCCCATTTGATAGGAATAAATTTGGTAGCGTTATTGGCCTTACCTATAGCAACTAGTATTTTATATGCTTTTTCTAACCCTTGTCCGTATTTACCATTAAGAGCATTTTCCTCTTCTTTTGTAAGATCCATTAAACAAAATCATTTATAATTTATTTATATCACTTAAAAGTTATCTCTTTTGATAGTCTCAATAGGTATGAGCATTCCCAATAGAATTTGGAATATTAAGTGTTTTAGAATATTGAAAAATATACGATAAATTAAAAGGATTTCCTAATATTGTTAAATTGTATGATAAATCGTAAAAATAGTATCTCCAGAATTAATACGAAGAAAAATGTATTAATAAAAATATAGAAGAGAGATATGAGAAAATAAATCAGAAAAGGTAATTGTAAAACAAAATAGTCAATTCAAAGAACAAATTTTTTTACAATATATACAAAATCTTTTCTTTAGGATCTATGCAAGTATCGAATGAAATATGAAAAACTAAAAAAACTATATTTGCATAATTTTATCTTACAATAATTTAAATTACTTCACTGACATATTAGACCCAAACTATGAATTTAGGCTTTTTATCCAATATTTTTATTTCTGCACAAGATGATTCTGTTACTAATCCTGAAGTATCTATCCCGCAAAACAGCATCATTGAATCTGAATCTACTTTTCCTTCAGAAAGTGAAACTAGAATGTCCGAATCAGAAATGGGAGAAGAAGGCTCGGAATCATTAAACCGAATTTCTAATAATGAACTACTTTCATCTGAAACCGATTCATCTTCTAATACAGACAAGCTTAATAATACAACTCCTTTCAATAATGATGCATTTTCCTTCAATTTTGAAAATTATGTAGATGATATATTAGTAACAATAATTGTTATCCTTACATCAATTTCTATCTATTTTCTTATTCACTACATTTTAAAAAGATCTGCAGATTCACTAAATATTAAGGAACGTCGCACAAAAGGGATAGATTCTCTTTTAAAAACTATGCTCATCGTTATCTCTGCAATTATTATCCTATTTCAGTTTTCAACTATTAGTGCAACAGTTGCTGGATTTATAAGTATAGGAGTGGGATCTGTAATTGGATTCTCTTCTAGGAACACTATTAGTAATGCTATTGCCGGAATTATACTACTCTCCTCACGACCATTTAAGTTGGGAGATAGAGTGCAAGCAGGAAACATGGAATTACTAGGGGATGTAATTGAAATATCTTTAATTTATACAAAGATAAAAACTATCAGGAATGAAATGGTTACTATTCCAAATCAGATATTGTTACAAAATCAAATAACAAATTATAGTGGTTATAAATTTTTAGCTGTATCTATTCAGGTGTCTGCAGGATACAATGAAGACCAGGAGAAGGTGAAATTATTACTTTTAGAAGCCGCAAAGAAGACATATGGAATATTAAATGAACCTAAACCATATGTTCTGCTTATAGAACTGGGTGATTTTGCAGCAATATATGAACTGATAGCGTATACAGATAAAGCAAATCTTTCGATACGAATAAAATCTGAGATAAGAAGTAATGTATATCTATTATTCAAACACTCTAATATTGATTTAACTACTCCGAGAGTTGTAGATAGCTATAGAATTCATGATTCAGATGCTGATCAATCATAGTCTGATTAATAACTAAATACAATTTTTTCCATATTATGATTTATTATCCAGGATACTAGACTTGATGAAATTTATTCTTTAATTTATTTAATATCTCTTCTATCAACAATGTCATTTCTATAAGAGAGAATTTTTTCCATGAAAACAGAAAATGTTTTACTAGCAAATGAATAATTAGTATTTATATCTTCTTTAAACTTTGATAACAAATTTAAAATTGGTAACAAAAGTATGGAATCCGAAAATTCATTTTTTATTAATAATAAACGATTTGAATACCATTGGGTAAGCACATGAAATTCATTTACTTTATTATTTTCCAACATAAAATTACTTGTTGATATATATTGTTTACATATATATTCATTTGATGAAGTATTTGTTTGTTTAATTATAGCATTACTTAGATTTGTTAAGGTATTTAGAATAACATCTTGAATTTTCAATTCTCTTGGATTTATAATTATAACTCTTTCCTCTTTGTTTTTATTTTTGTCTTCAACTTCCTCTTTTTGTACCCATTGATCTTTCACTTTAGAATCTTTATCAGTATTATTTTCATGAATATGTTGATCCGTAGATGTTTTTATTAAGTTTATTTTCCTTATTTTTTTAAATTTCATATCTTCTGTTGATACAGTAAAAGGTAAACCCAATTTTTCTTCATTTGAATAGGTAAATGTCAAAACACTAAACAAACCTCCTATCAGGGAATTTACTACATCAAAATCTCTTAAATAGTTGGATTTAAGACCCATTTCACCTAATAATTTTATTCCTAGAAGAGGATCTTCTGCTAAATTACTATCCTTTGTAACATGTAAAGAGTTTATAATTTGCTTATGAATAGA
>JBHIVA010000049.1:0-15423 GCA_042138015.1 Nitrososphaeraceae archaeon
GAACCTTTGAATCCATTTCCAAACAGCAACATAACTTCTTTTTTGATCCTTTAACAGTTCCAATGCTTTAGACGTGTTTCTTAAACTCAAACCAAGAAAATACAAATACAGTGAATACATTACTACAATAGTGGATGTTCTGTTTCTTTCAAATTTCAACAAAATATATTGTTAGAATAGAACATTCACAGCTAAAGATCTTTTGTTAAGTTAACACTACCGTATTTTTCTTCTATTTTATAAAATAAATCCTCTATTTGTATTTTCTTTTCTTTTTCGTAACCAAACAATGACGATAAACGATAAAAGAACTTTTCGATATTCATATTAAATCTAAAACTCTCAGTATAGATATGTTCTAAAAAATTAGTAACAAAGTCTAGTCTCATATCATATCTTTTTAACATATTGATTAAATGAATGGCATCAACTACTTTTGAGATGGGGATTTTATTGCTCTTTAGAGAAAGAGAAATTTCTCTTAATTCTTCTAATTCTTTTTTCTCTGATTGGCATATCTCTAGGGAATTACTTACTGTCCCTAACGAAACTTTACATGTATGTGCTATTTCCCTTAATGAATATCCATTCAAGTATAAATTAAGAATTTCTAACTTGATTTTTTCAGGGGTTGGACGCATATATGTAATAATTAAATTTATTAATAAAATTTTACATGACTTTAATTTAATTTAGCTTTATTAAATATATTAAATTATTTTTAAAAAATCTTATAGTAGTAAAAATGGATTATATTTTTTTGAACAGCACTTGAACAGCACTTGAACTACTCATAAATATTCATCTCTTTTTTCTTTGATTAAAAATTTGCAAATTGAATCACCCTTGGCAATTCTATGTGTTGTTTCAATATTAGCACCCAAAAGTTTCTCAAATAGTTCCGCTTCTGTTGAACATGCTTCCCAGTGTTTTTCAGCTATATGTATAATGGGACAGTTATATTCCAAGATGATATATTTTCCTTCTCCTCTCTTAGAGTCCTTCTTTGACTCGGCGATATATCCCTCCTCATCTCTGATCCTTGCTAATTCTTTGACTTTTTTATCAAAATTCAATTCCTTGAGACGTATATAGTATTGATCAAATAGATCATTATGACGATCACGTAGAACCTTTTCAACTCCTTCTTTTCCCATATTTTTCTCAATAAAATCAAGGGCATGTGTTGCAATTGCATCATATGATTTTGGGAAAACAGTTTTGCTTTGACTTGTTAGTTGATACAACATCCTTGGCCTACCAACATAACCCCTAATTTCTATACTTTCTATTAAACCCTATTTTGTAAAATAACAAGATGTTTGTGAACGGCTATTCTTGATATCTTCATAGCTTTTGCCAATTCTTCAAGTTCTGCTTGTTGCATAACTTTAAGATAGTAAAGTAATTTCTTCTTGGGTTCACTAAATTCATCTGATATATTTTTGAAATTACGCAATTGAGGCAATTATATGCAAAATATAGTATGGTTTACAAACAAGTAGAATAAAGGATAAAACTACTGATTTCTCTCCTATTTTGATGAATTATTTAATCTGTTTAAGTAAAAACGAATAAGATACGTAATTAATATAATTTGTAAACTGGCAATTTTATATATTCAGAGGAGTAAATAAATTTATGAATAAAACTGAAATACTAGAAATTATTAGAAAAGAAATAACAAGTTGGCCTTATGTTACTTCTGAAATACATAGATTTGGTGGTATAGAATTTCGTATCAATAAACGAGAAATGGGACATATACATAATGAAGGTTTAGCTGATTTACCATTTCCTATGAATATACGAAATGAACTTGTTCACTCTGGAAAAGTTAAACCTCACCATGTTCTACCACAATCGGGTTGGGTTAGTTATTGGTTTCATAGTAATATAGAAGACGTCCAAGCGGTAATTGAACTATTTAGAATACGATATGAACAACTAAAACCCAAGAATCAAATTAAAAACACTGTAACCTTAACTGGTAAAAAATAGTAGTGATGATATATTTTATGGATTTACCTTGGAATGAGGAAATATCAAACCAATTCATCACAAATGTAGGTTTGATTACAAGCGATGGTCCTTCTGGACCTAACGTGATGGCATGTGAATGGACCCATCATATATCCTATAGTCCAGGCCTAATATCTATATCTCTTGGTCATACGAAAGCTACAGTAGAAAACATCAGAAGTTCAAAAGAATTTGGAATTAATATATGTGCCAGTGATCAATCCATATTAGCTAGTGTAGCAGGTGGTTACACCGGTATAAAGTACGACAAGATAAATGCATTAAAAGAACTTGGATTTGAATTCTATAAGGCAAAGAAAATAAGATCTATAATGATTAAAGGTACTGCAGTTAATATTGAATGTATATTATCTAAAGAAATTATTCTAGGTGATCATATTACCTTTGTAGGTGAAGTTGTCGAAGCTTCCAAAAATCCTGACAAACTTCCACTTGCATACCATGGAGGAAAATATTGGATAATGAATACTAATGTGGTAAAACCATCTGATGCAGAGCGTGACAGAATAAAAAAAGTTATTCAAAAATATGCAAGATAATTTGAGATGATCCACAAGAAATAGGAGATTATTATTCATAATGGCAACTGTTATAGCTGGAATGCAAAATTCAATTCTTGTTCTTGAATCTTCTAAGAGTGGATGGAAATCTCAGGAAGACTTGAAAGGACTCATCCACAAAGTATAATGTTCGATCGTTTGGACACAGGTAGTGCATATTGGGGCACATTAGGAGATGGTTTATGGAAAACAAATGATAGTGGACAAACTTGGAATAGAATCGGAAAGGATGAATTCTATACTCCTAATATAACCTCAGTTTCAGTTAGTTCTTTGAAAGAAGAGACTGATAGATTCAATAAGGTCTACGTTGGAACCGAACCTAGTGCATTATATGTATCAAATGATAAATGTGAATCTTGGGAAAGATTAAGTGACCTTAACAATTTGAAATCTTCTGCTTTATGGAGCTTTCCTCCAAGACCTTGGACTCATCATATTCGTTGGATTGAACCAGACATAAATAATTTGAACTATATTTTTGTTGCAATAGAAGCAGGAGCTCTCGTTAAAAGCCATGATGGAGGCAGAACATGGATAGATCGAATAAAGGAAGGTCCATATGATACACTTTGGCAACTCATAAAAAGGCACCTAAAAGGCTATACTCATCTGCAGACGATGGTTATTTTGAAAGTTTTGATTATGGAGACTCTTGGAATAGATCTATAGCAGGACTTCAACATCATTACCTTCATGGACTTGCTGTAGATTCTAATGATCCGGAAAATGTAGTTATATCATCTTCTCTAGGGGCATGGCAGGCATATTCTATTGAACATGGAAATTCAACAATATATAGGAGATCTGATAATATCGAAAACTGGAAACCTGTTTCAAAAGGGCTTCCCGAATCGAAAGGAACGATAATTTCAATTCTTTGCTCAAATCCAGTTAACGGCGAAGAATTTTATGCTCTCAATAACAAGGAAATATTTAGCTCTACTGACTCAGGTATTTCTTGGAAACAACTTGATATTATTTGACCCAAAGAATATCTATTACAACATCCTTGGGCTATAGCAGTTGGAAATAATTAGTTATAAATCTATGGTTACGTATAAAGATCAATAAATTTCTTCAAAAGTACTTTTATAACCAGATTATCACTTCTGTATTAACATTGCTATTTTAGAATAGATATTAGAATTTAGAAGATTAGTTCAAGTTTGAATTTATTACATAATACAATATAGAAAATCAATCACTTTACAATCATAAAGCAATAAAGTAGAGAAATTCATTTAACTTATCTCTTGTAAAAATATATGTGGTTGTAATAAGGATTAGCCGAGAGATTTGTCTAACCGAATTTCCAGAAGGAATACCTAAGGATAACAATTTCAAACTACGACAAGTTGAGATTCCAGAGCCAACAAAAGACGGAGAATTTTTGGTACGAAACATTTGGATGTCTGTAGATCCATATATGCGTGGTCGTATGAGAAAAGAAGGTAATAGTTATATATCATCTTTTAAATTAGGTAAACCTCTGGAAGGCTCTTGTGTAGGCCAGATTGTAGCATCAAAGAATAACCAATTTGCTGTAGGTGACTATGTTTTAGGAATGTTTGGATGGAGGGAGTATTGGTCATCAAATAATGGTTCAGACGTGATTAAGATCGATCAAAAGATAGCCCCAATTCAATCGTTTCTTGGAACATTTGGTATGACTGGTCTTACTGCATACGTAGGACTTTTAAAGATTGGCGAGCTTAAAGATCATGATACAGTATATGTGTCTGCCGCATCAGGAGCAGTAGGTTCTATTGTATGTCAGATTGCAAAGATTAAAGGGTGTCCCGTCATAGGTAGCGCTGGTACAGAAGAGAAAGTAAAATGGCTTTTAGACAAGGCAGGAATAGACTATGCCTTTAATTATAAGCAGGTGAATGATATCTCCGTTGAACTTGGAAAGATTTGTCCTGAAAAAATTGATATTTACTTTGATAATGTAGGCGGGAAACATCTGGAAGCAGCTCTTAATAATATGAAAACATTTGGGAGAATAGTTCTTTGTGGCATGATATCACAATATAATACTAATTCTCCAACTCTTGGCCCATCTAATCTCATTTTGGCAATAACAAATAGACTCAAGCTTCAAGGATTTATTGTAAGAGATCATTATGATGTGTTAAACGATTTTCATACGTCAATGGCCAAATGGGTTAGCGAAGGAAAGATCAAATGGGAAGAAACCGTGGTTGAAGGTATAGAGAACGCTCCAAAAGCATTTATTGGTCTTTTCAAAGGAGAAAACTTTGGTAAAATGCTTGTAAAGATAGGACACGATCCAGCTATATAAGATATCGATTGTAGGGTAATGATTATTGACATTGAGGAAAGATACATGTTTTTAGGTCTAAAATTTCTTTTAAAGGGAATAATAGCTTATGACTATTTATAATCATTATATATATTTTAAAGTAAATCCATTTTGTCCATATTATGAAAGGATTTATAAAATATACTTTACATCTTGACTTTTTCTATCTTGATAATAAAAGAGTTATAGAATAGATTGCTTTTCTGAGATTTACATAACTTCGTTTATCATATTTTATTCATGAAATGTAAATGAAAATGATATAAAAACATACAAATATACACATTTTCAATCTTCATATTCTAAAAGTCCAATATGTGATATCATTTTCCATTTACCACCATTTAATTTTGTATATATTTTGCCGGCACGACCATACCAGTAAAAGTCTTTTCCATTATCTCTATTACGCCAGAGTGTATCAACATCAACTATAGCAATTGCACCGTCTCCTTCATCTGAAATTACAATTTTCTTTATTACCTGATTATTGTGTATTAAATAATATTTTTCAAAAAGATTTTTCCAATTCTTTCTCCATCTCTCATTATCAAATCTACCTAATTCAAAAATCCAATCCATAGGATCATGAGATTGTGATGTTTTAGGCCACGGCCATATCATGTCAGGATGAAATATACTCATCAAAATATCTATATCTTGATCATTCCATCCTTTTGTTTCTCTATCTATAATTTCCTTAATTTCACCTACTATAGTCAATTTTTAAGAATCCTAAAAACAAATTACCATATATTCACTTCTACAATTTAATTATCCATTTTTTAGACATTTTTGTTATTTTATCATAATATAATATTTGAAACTCATATTATAGATAATATAATCTATAAAAATAAATCAATTAATAATTCTTGAATAAAACACGAATAATCTTTACAATTTGATGTTACAAAGTATATTGTTTATCCTTTCAATAAAATAAACTTGAAAATAGGATTAATTAATTAATTAATTAACCAAGGCATTGCTATTTTATCAAGGACAATCCACTAAACCTTGGGTAAACATTTAGACTATTAATAATACATAGACAAAGATTATAATCAAGGTCGATTTTCTTATACAATATGATAGATAGCATTGGAGGAATAGTAGTATTTGTTTCAAATCAAGCAAAGGCCATAGAATTTTATACTAAAAAACTAGGATTTGATGTAAAAGGAGAATATCCTTATAAGAATACAAAATGGGTAGAAGTAGCACCTAAAAACTCTACTACCACGATTAGTTTAATGGAACCACATCCAGACATGATGACAAATGAAGAAATTGAACAAGCAAAAAATGAAATAGGAACTATGACAAACTTCTGGTTTTATACTAAAAATATAGATGATACATATAAAGCATTAGCAGAAAAAGGAGTAGATATCACAGAACCTAAAAAACAAGATTGGGGTGGAACCATGTCTAAAATTAAAGATCAAGATAATAATATTTTAACATTGATCTCTTCTTATGAAGATCATGAACATAACAAATAGTTATATTTCCTTTACAACTTGGTAACACTACAATAAATCCAAAATATGTTAAATGTTATGGAATGACAGATAGCAAAAAAATGAATTATCTTTATTCCTTGTATGGTAAAATGAGACTTTCCGAGATAAAACTAAAATGAAAAATATTTAGATATAATAAATATAAAACTAACTAAATCTTGAAATCCATTAGATAAGTGAGAGCGTAATAACAACTGTGTTAAAACTTTTACCCATAGGTTTTAAGTGTAATAAATCCACTTTATCTTAACCTACAAAGTGTTCAATTTATGAATAATTCTACTGATAATAATAAAAAAGAAGATAGATTGGATGACAACAATCATAACAATCTTCATGGGAATTCTGAAGCTAGTTCTAAAGACATGATATCTAAGGATGCGTGGATTTCACTTGCAATATTGAGCTGTATAGGTTTGGTTATTATTTATGGTGAAACAATGATTATACCTGCAATTCCCGATTTAGTTAAAGACTTTAATATACAATATAATACCACTGCATGGATACTTACTGGGTATCTAATTGCGGGAGCTGTAGCTACTCCCATAGCAGGAAAATTATCTGATATTTACGGGAAAAAGAAATTGTTAATAGTAATTATGATTATTTATACAGTAGCAACTTTTTTCGGAATCGTATCTCAAGATATCTCAACAATGATAATAGTACGTGCCTTTCAAGGAATAGGCATATCTCTATTTCCTATAGCTTTTGCAATAATTCGTGATAAATTTCCAGAACGTAAACTATCTATCGCTCAGGGAATACTAACATCCATATTTGCAGCCGGAGGAGTAATAGGCCTATCGTTAGGAGCTACCACAATTGAATATTTTGGGTGGAGGTCAACTTTTATATCTATAACACCTATAGCTTTGATTCTCACTTTAATCATAATGAGATTTCTGTGGGTTAAACATTTAGATATTGAGAATGTCTTGTCATTACAAAAGAGTATTGATTTCAAAGGCGCAATAGCCTTAACATTTACTATATCATCTTTTTTAATTTCAATAACAATGTTAGGGGATTCTCAATTTGGAGACATTAACAATTTTAATGTTAATAATAATACTACAAATTTTATTTTAGTTATGTTATTTTCTCTTCTATCTATCATATCTCTTATTATATTTATCATTCTTCAGAAGAGGACACAGAATCCATTAATAGATCTAGATTTACTAAAAGATAGGATACTTCTTCCAACAAATATTTTGTTAATGATTATAGGAATTTCTATGTTTATGATTTACCAAACAATATCGTTACTAATACGAAATCCTCCTCCAGCAGGATTTGGAGGAAGTGCTATCGATGCAGCAAATGTTCAACTTCCTTTTATGATAGTCTCTCTAGTTGTCGCTATAATCTCTGGATTTTTGATATCAAGATTTGGAAATATAAAACCCACAATAATAGGAAGTATTATCGGTTTTGTTGGTTTTTCAAGTCTTTTTATATATAATTCTACTGAATATGAAATAATAATAAATTTGTCTGTAATCGCAATAGGGTTATCATTAGCTGAGATTGGTGGTTTTAATATTACGTTAGTTTCCGTATCACCCAAAATAAGCGGAACATCAATGGGTATTACTGTTCTTTTATTTCTGATAGGTATGTCTATTGGTCCAGCTATATCTGGAATATATCTTGAAACATTTCAATCACCTGTTCTTTTAAATGGAGTTAGTTACTCTTATCCATCTGCTTTTGCTTACGATATGATCTTTCTTACAGCTGTAGTACTATCATTTGTATTCTTGCTTCTTGCAATAATAACTACAAAGAAAATAATGTCAAGAAATGTAGTTTCCAAATACTTTACATCAAAATCAAGTTAAAATTTGTTTATAACCCACTAAATAAATTTACATAATATAACTTTATTTTTATTTTAGTTATGTTATGTTATTTTAGATTATCAGGATAATACTATAACAATCAAAAATCCAGCCAATATTACTACGAAAAATAACTAAAATGATTATCGTTTAAATTTTAGTTAAATTTTAGTTGATTTATATCTGGATATATGATTTCAATTAACGTAAATAAAAACATACATCCATTTTCCATAAGATAGAATAATTTAAAAATAGATAAGAGTAATGTAAAAGAAGATTGGATCTACCATTTTCTAATAAAGTAAAAATAAAAAATATTGCTATTTTTAGTATAATGCTAATAAGTATAATAGGATATGTTACAATACTCTCATATCTTCCTCTTCAAGAAATATCTGCGAGATGTCCTGATGGATATCACAAAAGTCCAGGCGGTGATTGCGAAAAGGTTATCAATACAAAAGGAATGCCAAGATGTCCTGATGGATATAATAGGAGTCCAGATGGTGATTGCGAAAAAGTAAGCAATGTAGATAGTGTAAAAAATGATAATACTAGTGAAGAAAATATCGGTAATCCATTCAAACAAATATTTGGTAACAATGATAATGGTACTGTCAACTTTACAAAATTTAAAGTTACAAATGACTACGACGATAACAATTATGTAGATGATGATATAGAATTAGAAGGACAAGTTACCCATGTTGTAGATGGAGATACGTTGGATATTAATGATATAAGAATAAGACTTTCATTAGTAGATACACCTGAACGAGGAGAAGATGGATACAAGGAAGCTACAAACTTTGTAAAAGATTTATGTTTGGATAAAAAAGGGGAGGTAGATATTGATAATGGGCAACGTGGAGGGGATAGATATGGAAGAGAGGTCGGAGTTGTCTACTGTGACGGAATAAATATCAATAAGGAGTTAGTAGAAAATAATTTGGCAAGAATTTACACAGAATTTTGTGATATCTCTGAGTTTAAAAATGAAAAATGGGCAAAACCATACTGTTGATCTATTTAAATTCGTTACTGAGAATATTATATTTATTTGATTCATTTAATTTCCTAATAACTTAATAATATTATAATACTGATAAATGAAATTCATCTATTAACCCATGAATTATATTTTGATTTATTCTATTTAAAAAAATCTGCAATGGATAATTGTTTTGTCTTTTTATAATCTATATTATCAAATCTTGAATACCTGCCTCTTTCTATGTTCTCTATCGAAGGTTTATAATCTGATATTGGAAATGATAACTTTTCTTTGATATTCAACATCTCTCCAAACATCTTTGCAGTCATTGGACCAAATCCTGCATAATGATTATTTGCAGATATAATTGCTGTCTTTATTATTGCTTCTGTGTTCTTTACATTGTTTAAAATATTAGACCACTTTCGCATTTCAAACTTTCTATCTTGTTGTATCTTTCCAAAATCCTTTTCATCAATATTTCTATTACCTATCAATCTCAGATATACAAAATCTGTAGTCATAACTGGAGGAGTTACAAGAATATCTTGTTGACTCCAAACAAGACAAAAATCGTTTTGTTTAAAGTAATTGAAAGCAAGATCGTTAAACCAACTATGATGTCTTACTTCTATAGCATATCTGTATGAATTATCTAACTGGAATTGAATACGTTTCAGAAAATCTAATCCTTTTATAATATCGAGCCATGGCGGTAACTGTACCAAAAAAGCAACTACTTTTTTTTGTAATGGTTTCATGACATCGTAAAGTCTATCTAAATTTTCATTGATACTTGCTAGTGGTTGTTTATCGTGAGTTATAACTTTTGGAAATTTTACTGTAAACTTAAAAGTATCAGGTGTTCTTCGTCCCCAATTCTGAACCATTAATTTAGACGGAATTCTATAAAAAGTAGAATCTATTTCAACAAATTTGAAAATCTCAGCATAATATGAAAGCCAATATTTGTTATCTAGGTCTTCTGGGTAAAATGGTCCTTTCCATGCATCATAACTCCATCCAGAACAACCAAAATGGATTTCCAATATGTTATATTGTATTCAGATTGCAAAAATCTTTTCGAATAATAGTTTGAATAAATAATCATATGATATTTTCTAATAAAATTTACTCTACTATTAATTTGTAGGTGTGATCATGTGCAAATGTAATATCTAAACAACCGGGTAGATCACAGAATAAACTACCCTTGTATACTATAGTGTAATTTCTTTTTTTAGTATCTCGGTTATAACGTAAAATCCATCTGCTACCACTTTAGAAGGACCAGCAGATGCTCCAAAAATAGCATTTTCAGGAAATACTACATCAAAAACATTTGTATGTATTCTGTATTGTTTAGCTGTGGAATTTTTGGTATTTGCTATTCCCTTTGGATATTTCTCGTCAAATATTTTTTTACCATTTCTCTCCAATATCAGGCTAGTGACATGCTCTTGATCAATTTTAGCAAGTTTACTCAATTCTTCCGGTGAGGCATGAGGAACCTCTTTTTCATAAAACTCTACAGTTGAGTCATCTAACAATTATACAGAGGGATTTAACATCAAAAATTCATCATAAATTATTACATAATCCCACAATTGGGATTTATATATCTGATCCGTTATTTGTCAATATGCCAAAGTTTATAGACTCGCATCTAAGAACCCAGATCGATGAAAAGGTTCTACAAACCGCTATAGATGAACCTGTAGATGAGTTTGGTGTTAAAGTCGAAAGATTTTTCTATAATATTGAAGCCGGTGTTATCTTTTGTATATTAGACGCACCAAATGAACAAGCAGTCTTTAAACATCATGAAAAATATAAAGTTAAATGCGAAATGATTTATGAAATTAAAGAGATTTGATATTTATTATTCAGTTATATTTTCTTCATTTCTAATATCTTGATAATCAGATCTTAGAAACTAATTAACAGAAATAGATATGATGGATATGATGTTTTAAGATCTTTTCAATAATACACATTTGAAATCTAAATTTATTTTTGTCATAATATACAATGGATATTTGCTTACAAATTCTGTTTATTTTAAATTTATCTCATAATTTAGTCAAAATAGTTATTTTGGTTAAATAGGTTGATTTAACATTTTTAAAAAATTAGTTCATAATCGATTTTTTAAGATTAAGCAGAAATTTTTTTTGAATAGAATAGTATATTTTTTCAATATATTTTATTGACAATATATCATCTTTAGAATTCTTAAATCTTTTTTCCGTTTTATATTGTATAAAATCGGCTCTTATCAAAGCATGAAGATAAAATAATTTTATTTATGGAACTCCACTTATTTATTTATGATATAATAGGTAAATTTTTTTGATTTTTAAATAATATTACTCAATTTAATATAATCGATCTGACTACACTAAAAATTAATAATATTATCTATTTAAATTTTTAACAATCTAAAATTTTTGATTTATATTTACTTTTAGTTTTATAGATTATGTGTTAACAATTAAACCGATAACACTTGAGGGGAAACATATTATTCTACGACCTCCGTCGATTAAAGATGTAGAGGGTCTTATTCTTGCAGCAAAAGATGGGGAAATATGGAATAATCGTTTCTCTCAATTTCCAAAACCCAATGAAATTCCCAAATATTTAAAACTAATGTTGAAGCAGAGAAAACAGGGTTTAATTTTACCATTTATAACAATAGATAAATCTTCAAATATGATAGTTGGTACCACTCGTTTTCTAAACATTGATTATAATAATCATAGACTTGAAATTGGACATACTTGGATAGCTGAATCGTGGCGTAAGACATATGTTAACACCGAAGCAAAATTTTTGATGTTACAATACGCGTTTGAAAAACTAGGATGTATAGCTGTAGAAATTCGTACAGATGTTCTCAATAAAATTTCACGTAGAGCAATCAAACGATTAGGTGCCAAAAAAGACGGGATCTTGCGGTATCATAAGATAATGAAAGATGGAAGAATAAGAGATACCATTTGTTATAGTATTATAAAACCAGAATGGAACGCGGTTAAAAAAAATCTAATAAAGAAATTGTCCAGATATGATGTTAAATAAAAAATATGGACCAAATTTTAATTAACGTTTAATATCTATACAGATATAAAGGTCAGATATCATTTAAATCTATAATAAAACTGTAGTGAATTAATTATTCTCTAATCTTTTAATTAAGATGTCAAAATTTAAATATATTCTAGCACCTTAGTAAATTAAATTTAGGTAAATAATGAAATAGATGAATATCTATATCAAGCACCTCCATATACTTTAATTATATGTTATAGTTATTCCAATAAAATAGTTAATTTAGTTCAATACTAGCATTCCATAGTTGACAATTCGATTTTCAAAAGAAAATAATGTATTATTTTTATTAAGGATAAAACCTAGCCGAGCCAAATGATAACCAGGTTTTCAGATGATTGATTTTTGTATAAACTAAATCAGTTCAAGATTAAATAATTTATTTATATTTTCCCAGATTAGTAACCTAATTGAACCATTGAATTGTGTACCTTGGTTCCCAATTCTTTAAGAATTTTTCCAAAATGATCCAAAATCTCTCTAGTGTCATCAGTGATGAGCGTTGAATTATCATTTGCAATAGAAACAAATTCATCGCCTGTATTCATTATAGTCAAAGTTGAATTTTTCAATGCTATATTTGCCTTTTCCAATTCAATTATTCCTTCAGAAATATTTCCATCAATAAAATATTGAGATGCCTGTGATAAATAAGAATCTACTGAATTAAAATCTAGTCGTAGTTTTATTTCATTTATCAATTGGTCAAAATTTATTTGAATTTCTTTTTGGATGGCATCTTTTCCAGTCTTAAAATCCCTGAGAAGTTGTTTTGGATCTGAAGTATCAGTTTGTGCATTTATTGATCCAATGGATATACAAGTACATAAAACAAGAATCATCGATGCGGATAAAGTAAAAAGATTTCCTAATCCCTTCGACATGTATTCAGTGATATTATACTAGTATATAATTATAGCATCTATTATACTTTAAACAAGTTCCAATTTTTTATTTCAAAATCCTTCCTAATAATATTATAATGTTATCTTATTTGCAGAACATTACATTCTTCTAGCATAAAAAATTTAAATACAGTTTATTATAAATGCTCAAAAATGTTTTATTACATTGAAACTTTATTCTAATGATGACAAAATTTGTTGAAATGGACGAGAAAGTAAAATTCGAATACCAAATTGAAGAGAAAGAAGTGGTTGGTCAAGTCATTCTGATAAATAAATTCAATGTAAAACCAGATAAATTAGAACAGTTCTTAATCGATTGGAGAGAAGATGCTAGTCGTTTTAAACAACAACCAGGATTTATTTCGACACAATTGCACAAAGGTATTGGCAAGAGTTGTGTATTTATTAATTATGCAGTTTGGGAATCAATAGGTCAATATAAAAATGCAGTTAGTAAATTAGTTTTTAATCCTAAAACACAATCAAGACTTTTAAAGTATGACGACGAAAGTTTAGTAATTTCTCCGCATTTGTTTAGAAAGGTTGCTATAAATGGAATATGTGAAGATTAGATGGATTATAGATGAGAATTTTGTAAAATAAAATTTCCTTTTTTGAAATAACCTTGATTGAAGTTAATATTTATAGAAATGTCAAATCTTATTTTCTATTAAATATCGAAAAATTTTCAATTTAACGAAAGATCCCGTATATATTGCTCAAATGATAACATTCGAATGAAAGTAAAACCATTCTACTTTCTTAATACAAATTAATATGAAGACAATTGTGCTAGGAAACTTTCTGCATGGTGTTCAATTTTCCAAATACCTGACATAGAAAAATACCTGCTATCTCTTTAAAATAAAAATCATCAGAATTCATTCCATGGTCTCTTTCGATGTGTTCAGCTCCGTTTGTTAAGAATTCATCTATTGTATTTCCAGAAATTACATAATTACAATCTAATCCAGTTTCTCTACACAATAAACTAATTTTCATTATTAGATAAATAAAGACAGGATTTATCTAATAAATTTTATATCTTTTAAAATAAATATATTTTATATATGAGGATTATTTCTGTAAACGTTGGCCTGCCGATCCAAGTCAATTTTGGGAGTGAACTTGTTACTACAGGTATTTTTAAAAATCCAGTAAAACACAGAGTCCAGCTAAACAAACTAAATTTAGACGGAGATAAACAAGCAGATTTGACTGTTCACGGCGGTATAGATAAAGCTGTTTATGCTTATCCATCAGAACATTACGAGTTTTGGAAAAATGAGATAAAAGATTTTGAATATTCTTGGGGAACTTTTGGAGAAAATCTTACAACAGAAGGTTTATTCGAAGACAAAGTCAATATAGGCGATCAATTTAAAATTGGGAATGCAAAGGTAATTGCCACCCAACCCCGAATGCCATGTTATAAACTTGGAGTAAGATTTGGTAGGATGGATATAATACGTAAATTTATGGCAAGTGAACGTTCTGGAATATATTTTAAAGTTGAGAAAGAAGGAGAAATTGGGGAAGGAGATAAAATCGAACTAATAAAAAGTGACAAAAATAATGTTTCAATACATGATATTGTTCGTCTTCAAACTAGTGAAAGTAAAAATAAAGAGTTGATGAATCGCGCAATAAAGCATAAAGAGCTTCCAGAGGGATGGCGCAACTATTTTATAGAAAAAATATCACTATTAAAATAAATCAAATATTGGATATAATGAAGAAATTTGAGTCATGATAGTTCTGTAAAAAATTTAAAAGATGGATTTAATAGAGTAGCCAGAAAATTAAGAATTTCTGTAACCGATCAATGCAATATGAGATGTATTTATTGCATGCCAAATGGAAACGTTAAATGGTTTGATAGTAAAGAAATTCTTACCTTTCAAGAAATTCTTAGAATAGTATCAATATTTTCAAGGTTAGGAAGGCTGTGTTAACTTAGGACTCATTCACCTCCAATTCTGAATAGGATTGTGTTTCTGATTGTTGTATTGTATAGATAAATGAATAGGTTAATCCAATTGTATACATGTTGTAAATCATAATTATTTTTATTTGTGTTGTTGATACATGGA
>JBHIVA010000050.1:0-14838 GCA_042138015.1 Nitrososphaeraceae archaeon
AAATAGGATCACTAATAGAATCAATCATTTTTTCAACAATGGGTAGGATATCATCAAATTCATTTGATGTGGTATTATAGATAATTACCATTGGATTATTTTTAGATGTAATTGTGAAAAAAACTAAGGATATTATTTAACCTTCAAGATACATGGAATAGAGTTGAAGCAGTGACATAAGTATATGTACTACTCAATCAGAAAGGATTCAGCGCCGGGAATGGGACTCGAACCCTTATTCATCAAATGTGGGTTCTACTATCAAGTATTAAAATATTTTAGGAAAATCTTGTTTTCTTATAAATTGTTATATAACTTCTGTAATATGAGGTAATTGTATAATATATATTCAACATCATTCATTTTGGAAAAATGCATAAAAAATATAGAAAATATCATTATGATAAAATAAAATAAAATAATATCATTAAATAGGATGTAGGTTTAAATCGTTATATCGTTTGCCTCTAATACCTCAAATCCAAGATAATAGTCATATTCTTGGAGTTTATTCTTCTCCTCAACATAAGATAGAAGAAGGTTTAGAATATCTTAGAATTGGATTTGAGGAAAAAAATGAAGCAGTATTAATGATAACTAATGAACTAACCAAAAATGAAGTTAGAAATGAAATAACGAAGAAATGGAAGATTTCTTCTTTAGATGAATTGACAAAACTAGAAAAAAGTTTTATTATAAATATCAAAAGTTCTTCAGAAGTCTATTTTTCTACTAAGAAAATAGATCGTGACAAGATTGGCAAACAGTTTTCTGATCTAGCAAATAAAGCGATAGAGAAACGAAAAAGAGGACTAAGGGCATTTGGAGATGTACAAATTTTTTTTGAGAGAGGATATGAAAAATATATTATTGAATTTGAAAGATCATTTCCACCATTATTCGATTTTCCAATGACATCTATTTGTGCTTATGATTTAGATGATTTTGAAAAATTAGATCATCAATCTAGAAAAATACTTTTTGAACACCACAATCTACATCTTACAAATAATCTATTTCGAAATATATTTGATGATTTATTTAATAAAAGTCCTACTAGACATATATGTATGTATTATGAGAATGAATTACAATCTCATTCTTTTTCTAGTTCTTTTGGAACTAGTTTAATAAGATATCTTACTGAAGGATTACAACAAAATAACTTATGTTTTTATTTTTCTATGCATAATATGGAAAAAAATCATAGAAAAATAATACTATCACAAATTCAGAATTTAAAAAAATATCAAAAAAATTTTATATCAGTGAAAAAAAGTGATGATTATTATATCAATGCAGTATGTAATAATCTAAAACCATTTGAAGATTTGAAAAGACAGATTTTTGAGAAGGCAATAATAAACAATAAAAACGATATTATAATAATATGTGATATTCCAAATTTTCTCTTTAAAAATCAACATTTTGACCAATGTATTTCTCTAGAAGAATGGTGGAATCATACAATACAAGAATTGAATAAAAGACATGGATTAAATATATCCTTATTATGTTTATATAATAGCAATAATTTTCAGAATACTCCTTTTAAATATCATAAATATAGAATAAATGATATTCATCACATTACGTGTGATTCAGAAGGAATAATAGCATCAAAATATTCGAAATTTGGTTCACTACCAGATAAGAAGAAAAATGATAAAGGAGAAAAATGAAGATAATTGTTTAATTATATTGGAAATAATTATGAGATTTCAAATAATTATAAGAAAAAAACAATTTTACTAGTTACAGATAATATTCAACATTATCAACAAGAATTCAATAATTACAATATTAATAATTATAAAGTAACATTTGTTAATTGGGATGATATTTTAACTTTTATTACTAATAGTTATGGTTATACTAAACGTAAAAATCTTGAACTAATTATTTTAGATATTTCTATGTTAGTGGGAGTAGAATATACAAAGATCAATAAACTAAATACTATTACTACAATTACAGAAATTAAGAAAATATTTTATGATAAAAGAATATTTTTTTTGATACCATCGTCTCAATCTATGATAGAAACTATAGTATTAATGAAAATATGCAAACAAGAAAATATTATAATTCAACCATTTTCGGTATTTGATGTAATAGATTTAATTTCAACAATAAAGAAAAAAGAAAGACTTTATCAAATTCAACTACATGATCATGTTATGTATACTTATTCTTCTACTGAAGATCAGATCAAAGATATTATTAAATTTCTAAAAATAGGAATAAAAAATAATGAAGTAACTCTATTGCTATTAGATAAAGATATCCAAGAATCATCTCTTAAATCTCAAATGGTATTGCATGATATTGATATAAATAAATTACAAAATAATGGAATGTTAAAGATTATCTATAGTGAAGATTGGTATTTCTCTACTAAACAAAAAAATAATATAAATAATAAAAACAAAGTATCAATAGATAGGCAAAAAATATATGATAAATTAATTGATTTTGCAGATCAAGCCATAAAGAATGAAGGAAAAAAAGGATTACGAATATTTGGTATGATAGATTGTTTCTTTGAACATTGTTTAGTGGATGAACTAGTGGATTATGATTGTATGATTCCACCTAAATTTAATAAACCAATTCTTGCGATTTGTACTTATAAAGAGAAACATATAAAACAATTATCAGACGATCAAATTAGAAGACTAGTATTAACTCATACTAATGTTCGGATATAATTCATTATTTCTTAAATCTTTATAATTATATTTATTTATTAATTATAATGTCATTAATACTTGTTTTTTATCACTTGATTGTTGATGGTTTGATAATAGTGAGTGAACTATACTTCGTAATTCGTTTAACCAGATTGGTTTGTATAGAATAATCTTTTCAATTTCTGGATGATTTTTCTTGAAATATTCTATGTATTTTTGGTCTGCACCTGTAATAAACCCAAATGATAGAGTAGGATCTATTTTTTTCAATTTTTTAGATAACTTTATTCCATTCATTTTAGCCATTTTCAAATCCAATAAGGCAAGGTCATACGCATTTCTTTTAAAATAATATAAAGCATCAATAGGATCAGTAAAAACATCAACTTTATATCCGATTGCTTCTAAAAATACTTTAAATAGATCAGTAAGATCTTTATCATCATCTACAATCAATATATTTTTACCTTTTGGATTTGACATTTTTACATTGATTAAATATATAACAATCTACTTTATAAGATTAGAGATTATGATTGAAAGGTTAATTTAACATCATCTAATTAATTTAGATATTGGAATATTAAAAATTAGTAGTATTAAGTAGATTAATTAACCTTTTTCAATAAAGAAGTAGTCTTTGTTACTATATGTTAAAAGGGAAAAAGAAGAAATAGAAAAAGGTCATTCAAAGATAAATATCCAATGTGATCTGCTTACCAAGTAACTATGGTTAAATGAATAAAAAAATGAATGACCAAAAAATAGATAATGATTAATTTTATATTTTTTGATTAGCAAATTAATATATGTAGATATAATATTCTCTATAATCATACATTAATCAATAATTAAATTATAAAAGTGTATCCTTTTTCTACATTTCAATAGATGTAGTGCATTTCTATTCCGTCATATTATATTTTTAGAATTTCTGTCAGAAGTAGAAAGGGATCAGGATTTATATCCAACAATGCATATATCTTTCATTTGTTACTCCAAAGTAGGAACTCCTTATTCATCAAATGTGGATTCTACTTTCGAATATTAAATATTTATTCTTAAATATTTATTCAGATAACTTAGAAATTTTCAATAAAATCTTGATTATAATAGTATCTTTTATTCTCTTCTAATTTCAATTTTAATTCTTCATTATTGTATATTTTGGTAGGAATTTTGTTAATAAATTTAAAATACATTTGATAACAAACATATCCTAAAAATAGAAAATATATTTCAACTATGTAAAAAATATTTAATAAAAATAAATAATAAATAAAAAGTATTTAAGATTTTAGTACGGCAGATATAGCAAGACTATTTCCTGATTTAAAATCTATTGTCTGTTGTGATTTATTGAACAAAGCGATCGAGTTAATATCTTTCAACCCTTTTTCTTCTCCTGTTATGAAATTATATCCTTCCATTTTATCATCAAAATCTACTATAAACAATCCATTGTTTCTACTCAAGCTTTGTATTTTACCCATCTCTACTGCTACACCTTCATGGTCATTACTTTTTCTATCTATATGCATAGCTACAAATTCTAGATTCGGATTTTCAGGTAAATTCAGAGTAGCACGACCATCTTTTAGTTCACATGGATAAAAATCAGCAATTAATATCGGAGTCTTAGGAGATATACTTCCATCTAATGGAATTGAATCAGAATGAGTGGTACATTTACTTCCTTGGTATTTGATAATTTTTTTGATATGATGATGGTTTTTGTTGTCATCATCATTATTTGACTCACAACCTATACCATCTCCATCTCTATCTAAATCATAAGGATCATTTGGTGGAACTTTGATATTCTTATATTTTATATCATCACAATCTATGTCTTTTTTATCCTTTTTATCTTTTTTACTATCAGAACTTTTACTATCTGATGATTTGTTAACTAATACCTCTGTAGCGATCTTAGATACATGACCTTTAGTATCAACATTTTTTATTTGATAGCCAATTATTCTATTAAATTCCTTGCCAACAGTCGCTTTAATACTTTCTTTAATAATGCCTGATAAAAAGTATGCTTCTAAAGGTTCCATTTCGGGATCTTCTTTCATAAGTTGTTCGGCAATTTCTTTTTGTTGCATATTTTCATATACAATGAAAATATCAGATCCTTCTCCTTTAATAATTTCAGTAAACTCCTCGTTTTGACCAGATAATAAATTTTTGATATTGTCTGGTAGACTATCTGCTAATTCTTCTTCCTGTATCAAGTTTTCAATTATTTTCTCCGATACCTCTTGTACATTTGCTTCATTAGTTTCAGGATCAGAAATCATTTTTTTGATATTGTCTGGTAGACTATCTGCTAATTCTTCTTCCTGTATCAAGTTTTCAATTATTTTCTCCGATACCTCTTGTACATTTGCTTCATTAGTTTCAGGATCTTGATTAGATTCTTGATTATCTGTTATTTCCTCTGTTTGAACCTCAGATGTTTGTGCTTCATCTGTTAAAGTAGATATAGTTGATACATCCGTTTCTTGAGATGTAGTAGATTGCGATGAAACTACTTCATCTGGTATAACCGATTGAGTTGTTGTAGTTTGAGGTATTGATTTAGTTGTTTCGTCAGATATAGTTGCTACATCTAAAGTATCTATCCCTTGAGATTCTGTTGTTTGTTCTACCTCTTTGGATTCTCCAGTTATACTTGAAACATCTGTTTGTTCATCTTTAGAATCATCACTTGTTTCCTCATTTTTAGATTCATCATTTAAACTATTATCAGAGTTCTTGTTATCATCATCTTTGTCATTATCATCATCTTTGTCATTATCATCATCTTTGTCCTTATCATCTCCACCACCATCATCGTCCTCTCCAGCATAAGCATATTGAATAAAACTGGAATTCAAGAAAGATTTATCAAAATAATACTGGAAGTCTGAAATGCAGGGGATATAATTAATAAAATACCAATTAATATAGACAGACATACAGAGAAAATATAACTCATAAGATGTAAATTAAATAATATACAAGATTTAAAATTTCCGATTAGAAATGAGAAAATATAAACAGATTATCTTATCCATATATAACATGTGTATCTAAGATATTGTATCCTATTTTTGATATTTTTCGGCGGCTCAAAATTTTTAGATATTAGAATTAAGATTACAGGATCTTAAGTATTTTTTTCAATATTCTATAAATTTAGGTAACTTTGATTTGGATTCTTTGAGAAGAAATTGTTTAGATTTCATTTACTAATTGCTTTTGGTTCTTTACTAATTTATAGTCTGGTTTGATACTAAAATACTAGAATTTCCATCAATAACAATCGAACATATTTTTACTCACTTTTATTCATTTAATTATTATCACTAAACTCTATCATTATACTGGGAATATATTTAAAAATTCATCAAGAAAAAACAATATGATTAATAAATTCTTTAGACATAGGTATCTAATCTTAATGATTATTAATAAAATAACTTATCACGATTAAAAGATCAATAATTTTAGTTATTCAAAGTTGGTTCAACATTTAACTTATAGGTTATTACACGATGTAATGGAACATCACTCATAATTATCGAAGGAACATCTTGAAATACTTCAGTTCTTATTTCATGAATACCAGGAGGTAGTGGTTTAATAATTGGCATTATTGCATCAATCTTTGCTTTATGTGATCCTGGTTTAATGTCATAAACATTATCTTTATTTGTAACATTTAAAATAAACCAATCTGATGTAATCCGAAATCTATCAATATCTGGTATTTCTTTTCCATCTATTGTAACTGTAACTATTGCATATGGATTATGTGATCTGATACAATCTTCTATCATTTTATCATTTGGATTTTCAAAATCTCCATAACTACAGCCTTCTGTTAATGCAGGAATTGCAAATGGAATTTGAGAAATTTTACATTCATAATTACGATATTCTATTTCACTATAAAAATCAGAAAGGAAAGTCATATTGTCATCTTGTAATAATAGACAATCAGTAGGCTTATAACTAGGAGAAGCAGGAGATTTGTCTGGCTCAAGATTAACATGTAATTCCCAAAACTTAGCCTCCCATTCGCCGTAGGTCTGTCCGTATGGTTCAGAGTCTGGAGGAAAAACATAATCATCTAACGATTCTATTGCTGAGACATTTGTAAAAGATAAAAGCAAAAATGAAATATTAAACAAGATTAAACTCATTATTATTATTTTTTCAAATATTTTCATCTATTGTTCATATGTTATTTTTAATATTAAGTTTTTCTCTTTTTCAATACGAAGAACATCCTATTACTAATCTTTAAAACTATTTATTATTTTTATATCCCGATGTCCTATTTTCTATTTCTCTTCTTACAATCTGAAAGAGTTTTTCTATATTTTCTTTTTCAAGTTCTTTTTGTTGTTTTTCTTTCTGTATTAAAATAAATTCGCTACTTTGTAGAACTTTAGGTATTACCTGTTTAACTTCCTGTTCTAATTGTGACTTTGCTATATTTCTAAAAAAGTCATATTGATACAATCGATTTGCGAAACTCTTAACCAAAGATGTATCTTTACTGATATGAAGTGATGCAGAATAGAATCCTATAAAAAATAAATAAATTGCTATTCCTATAAAGAGAATTGTAATAAGACCAAATGGAGGAAAAAGAAAACGAGGAAAATTAGTTTCTTGTGTTGATGTAAGAACAAGTAATAATCCAAATGCGACTAACATCAAATAGTTCTTGAAACCTTTGTTTTCTATTTTACTTACTAGTAACCAAAATGTTATACTGACTATAGCAGCACCTATAAAAGTAGTAATAGTAGTTATTATTGTATAAATTGGTAACAAAAGAGATGGATTTAATAGATATAAACTCATCATAAGTCTCAATGTAACTGGAAAGAACTCTATCAGAAAAATTACAAGAGGAATAGATAGAATTAACCAAAATTTTACTCGATTATCTCTTCCTAAATAATCATATAATAGAAAAGCAGTTAAAACCCATACAGAGCAAAAGGTTATGAGAAATGATATCCTATAAAAAGGATATATCTCAGATAGATTAATTGATAATGCGTGAATAGTTTTTTTTAATTCTGTTGGTGTAACTATTTCAGGAAAATATTGAAGTTCAGTAAGTGTATAGAGTAACGATAAGGTAACTAAGACACAGAAACTAATAAAAGATATAGAATATACTAATAATAATTTATCTCTATTCGATTTAAACCATTTTAGAAATTTTATTGTTCCCCATATGCTAAAATAAAAAGCAGTTAGATAAGAGATAATCAGTAAAGAATAAAGCAAATAAATGTCGTAACTATTTAATAAAATCATCTCAGAAACAAGAATTGCAATTAATACACTAATTAAAATCAGATATATGAAAATGAAATTATTAATAATTTTTATTTTTGGTTCTAAAATACTATACTTCTTTAAAAAGATCTTCTTTATAGTGAATATCAATAGTATATTAATGAATACAAAGAGACTTACAAAAATAATAAAAATACCGATATTATAATTTTTATTTGAAGAGAAATTGAATCTTTCTTCAAGATCCACATATGAAGATTCAAAATATAGGAGTAAAGATAATGTGATGAAAATAAAAATATATTTTTGAGAAACCCGGTTAAGGAAATATGTTGCTTTAGTAATGGTTAACCTATTCCTCATTAAACATGATACAAAATACTATACTGATTCTTATATTTATATGTAATAGATACTTTACAGTATTATTATCCAAATTGGTAAATCTAAATTGACGGACAGTTATAATCTACTATAAATTTCATAAATATTGTGGATTGTGATTAGAACTTACATCTCACAAAGGTAGATAGTATCCCTTCACTTGTTACTCCAAAGCTAGGATTAAAACCCATAATGTACATTTTAGGCTCTTACTATTATAATTTATTGTTTTATCCATTTATCAGATTTAAAAGATAAATATCAATTTCATTAATAACATCTATTATGGGTTCAGTAATTGATCTTTATGAAAGAAAAAATAATCATTTCAATAAAATTCCTACTTGTTCAATTCCTGGTTGTACAAATCAACCATCAAATCAATGTAGTATTTGTTCGAATCATTTTTGTTATGACCATATCAAATCACATGTTCATCCAAGTGAATTTCCAAATATAAAATAAAAAAATTACTTTTGAATGACCTAATTTTAATACTTAATTTTAGTTATTATGAATACTAGAGATAAGCGCCGGGAGTGGGACTCGAACCCACGAGTCTGGATAGACATCAGCTAGCACGTCATAATAGGATCTCGAGGCTGACCCCTATTAGGGCCATATTGACTTACCTAGCTTGGGTACCCCGGCATCTAATAATAAAATAGGCATTTTCTGTTCTATATATTTAATATCTATCGATATGGTTTAACCTTTTTCAATCTTACTATTCTTCATATAATAATAAAATAAGATTAAAATTATCTTCCATATCATTGCTTCCTAAAAATACAATAATTAATAATATCTACTTTCGTATTTGTGTGATAAGTATAGGGATCATGACATTATCACAAATTAAAGATAAAAATCTCGAACGAATGATTAAGGAAATAGGTTATGATTCACTTTATCCAATCCAGAAACAAGCAATTTCAAATGGCCTTTTGGAAGGAAAAAATTTACTAATAACCTCTCCTACAGCAAGTGGGAAAACTTTAGTTGCAATAATGGCTGCAGTTAAAGCATTAGAAAAAAATAAAAAAGTAATGTATATGACTCCTTTAAAGTCATTAGCTACCGAAAAATACAATGATTTTCTAGCTCTTGACAGCATCAATTTTAAAGGAAATAAATCAACTAGAAATCTTTATAAAAATATCGATAATAATAGAATGAAAAAGAATACAGAAAAAAATAACTTAACAATTAAAATAGCTACTGCAGATTATAATTCACAAGGAGAGGATCTGCTAGATGCTAATATAGTAATTTTAACAAATGAAAAGTTAGATGCTCTTATACGAAATAACACAGAAATCTTGTCTAATATAGGATTATTTATTGTAGATGAAATTCATCTGATAGGAGATAAAGACCGTGGTCCAACTCTGGAAATGATGGTAACCAAAATAAAAAAATTTTATAAAGAATCACAAATCTTAGCATTAAGCGCTACAGTATCAAATTCCATTGAAATTTCAGAATGGCTAGATTGTAAACTTATAGAAAGTAACTGGAGACCTACAAATCTTATTGAAGGTGTTTACGATCAGGGAGTAATACATACAAACAATAACAAAAGATTCAAAATAAATCGTTCTTCATCAATTTCATCTGAATCCATAGATATAGCATTGGATTCAATAGAGAAAGGTGGACAAGTAATAATCTTTGCTGAAACTAGAAAGAGAGCTGCATCCTTAGCAGCTAAATCAGCAGAAAGTGTTTTCAAATTATTAAATAAAGAACAGAAAGAAAATGCTACCAAAATATCATCCACATTGTTAAAAATGTCTAATGATACAGAACTTACAAAAAATCTGGCAAATTTAGTTTCTAAGGGAGTAGGTTTTCATCATGCAGGTCTTGATCAGGAAGCAAGAAAAATTCTTGAGGAATCATTCAAAGAAGGAACTATCAAACTATTATCATCTACTCCAACCTTGGCAGCTGGAGTTAATTTACCGGCAAGAAGAGTTATACTATCGAGTGTTCTACGATATGATTATGATTATGGTACAAATATTCCAATCAGTATTCTTGAATATAAACAATTATGCGGACGTGCAGGCAGACCTAAATATGATTCTTTTGGAGAGTCAATAATAATAACAGAATCAGGAATGAATTCTGATGATCTCTATAATCATTATATTCTTGGTACTCCAGAACCTATTACCTCAAAATTATTTAGTGAAAAAGCTTTACGATTTCATATATTAAGTACAATTTCTACTATTCCAGGAATCAAAAAAAAAGAATTGTATGAAATATTCTTAGATACCTTATTCGGTCGAAAATCTAGAGAATCTACTATAACCTTTAAACTAGATACAACCTTGGAATCACTAGAAGAGTGGGGTTTTGTAAAATCAAAAAAAGATAGATATATTTCTACTGAATTTGGTAAAAAAACATCTACTTTGTATGTAGATCCACTTTCAGCTGTAGAATTTAGAAATACAATAAATGCTATACCAAATATAGATATAAAAAATGATATAGATATGACCAGATCTATAGAGTATGAAAATATAGAGATAAAATTTTTACATTTAATTACTGAATGTTATGATTTTTACCCCAAATTATCTCTAAGAAAAAAAGATCAAGATAATTTTTATGAAATAATCAGAAAACATTCGGATAAGCTACTGCTGGAAATAGATGAGTATAGTTGTTCACGTAGTTTTCTAGCCTTGTATGAATGGATTAATGAAACTAACGACAGAACTTTAAGCGATAAATTAGGAGTTGAACCAGGAGATATGTATAGAATCTCTGAATCTGGTAATTGGTTATCATATTCTCTATACGAGTTCGCCAAATTATTTAATAGAGTAGATTTGCTTCCAATCCTTGCTAATCTAAAAATTAGGATAAAGTATGGAGTAAAGAAAGAATTACTACCAATAGTGAAATTAGAAGGAATAGGTAGGATCAGGGCTAGATCACTTTATGATGCTGGGATAACAGATATTAGTATTTTGAGATCTACATCTGAAGAAAGATTATCCCATGTATCTAAGATCGGACCAATAATTGCCAAGAAAATAAAAAACCATCTTAAATATCCAATTCAATAATATATGTAATGCAAATACAAATCCCATCTCTTGTTTAGTATAATGACACCACAAAATAGAAAATACTTTTTTAAACTGCGATGAAACCTGAAATTTAGAAATTCAATTTTGCAAAAAATAGTGTTATAAAAAATATACAAACATATACTATAAGAAAAATAGTCTAATGAAAGCAAAAAATGATAATATTTGATAATACCTTTCTCTTTTTTATATATGCGATACTTTCTTCTATAATATCATTTTTTTCTGTATACATTCTCCTACCAAAAGCGATCAAGCATCTGGTCTCCAAAGGACAAGTAGTTGATGACTACCATAAACCAGAAAAACCAAGTGTTCCAAGACCAGCAGGCCCAATCCTAATAATAGGAGTTGCTCTTTCTTTATCATTACTATATTTATTAACCTTCAGTATAGAAATTATTGCAATACTATTTACAACAATAATAGCTTTTTTTGTTGGATATATTGATGATAAAAAAGTTATGCCAGGTTGGTTTAAACCAGTTGCTTTAATAGCTTCTGCCTTGCCAATCATCTTACTAAATGTTTACGACACCAATCTTAATCTTATCTTTGGAAATGCATTCATTCCCTTATTATACATACCATTAATATTAATTGCAATTCCCATTGTTGGGAACACTATTAATTCAATAGATGTATTAAATGGTGTAGCTAGTGGTTATATTTTAATTGCATGTATACCATTAATTATAAGTGTCTATATTTTTGGAAGCTCAGAAGTATTCATAGCAGCTCTTTCACTATTTTTTGTTACTTTGGCGCTTTATAAATATCATAAATTTCCAAGTAAAATCTTTCCAGGTGATTCTGGTACTCTTATGTTAGGGGCTATGTATGGTGCAATAGCAATAATTGGAAAATCAGAACTTATTGCAGTTATAGCATTACTTCCAGCAATTTTTAATTCATTCCTATTTCTTTCTAGTGTTAAAAAAATAGTAGAACATAGAGAAATAAATAGTAGACCTACATTTTTAACAGAAAATTTCAAATTAGCTGCATCAAAGGATAAGAAAGCTCCGATCACATTATTACGTCTCATTCTTGTGGATGGTTCATTAACAGAAAAAGAATCAGCACACAAAATTTTTAAACTAGCAATTTTCTCTGCTATCCTAGCATTTATCACTATTGCTATACAATACTATTTTGTTATAGGTATAACATGGTGAAATTACAATGTCGAATCTCTTCTTGCTAATAGGAACAATATGGTGTATAATTTTAGCAATAGCTTTTTTCCTAGTTATTTTTGTTGCACCAATAGAAATTGTAATATTTAATACTAGAATGGACCTGTATATTACATCAATTGTACAGGCAGTAACAGCTATAGTAATTGTATTGATATTAATAATAATACTGAATTATCTTAAAAGAAAATATCTCAAAAAGAAACAAAATATCTAAAACATTAGATGTCCTAATAATAGTTTATATTTTACTTTAAAAATCGTTAACCTTGTTGACTAATAGTTTGACTGAAAACGGTGATGATTTGAGCTATGTAATTAATTTATGGAAAGCCTTCTGTAGATCTAGAAAAGCTCTCTCAGTTGAATATACTGCAACAGATGCAATTGATAACAAATGGACTAATAGATTTTTCAAATTGTCTTCTATTAATGATATAAAAAAATATGTAAAAGAAAATATTACTGCAGATGGACATGTTTTAGATGATCCTTTTTAAGTCAATCTCAAAAAGGAAGATACCATGAGAACACCACATGCTTCAATAAATAATAAAATTGACTCAATAAATCTTATTAAAAATTATTTTATGTTAGTGATTTTAGAAATACAATTTGTCTTTCTAATATTTTTCTATTTTTATGTATTTATGAATCATTTTTCTCTGCAATATATGCTGCTTTAATTTTAGCATAACCCCTTTTTTCTAAAAATAACCAATTTTTTCCACATATGACACAAGTTATTTTTTCATATTTATCACTAATTTCAAGTTCATAATGACTACATCGTATTTGATATTCTAGCTTTAGAGTTTCCATCTCTTTTATCGTTTCAATATTCCTGACAGAATTTTCTGTCAAATACGAGTCATTAGTAATTTATCTACGAGTAATATCAATCTTTTTTATGTTTATATGTGTATATCCTCATCATGAATGAATTATATTGGTTCAGTTAAAAACGGCAATTTACATAACTTTTATAACAAAACAATAAATTAATACTCTAAACCGATCGTTAGAATCATAAATATCTTATGTAACAAAAATCTAACAATTTTTCTATTTTTTTCATAGAAATAATTTATAGCAAAATTAATAATTAACAATGTGATATATCTATCATGAAGACAGAGATCATTATTAAATTCATGTTCATTACTTCAATATTGACCTTATCACCATTGATTTTTCTTAGCGTACAAGCACAATCAGATCCTGTAGTTATGATGTCACCAGGTTGCGGAGATTTAGCTGGATATGGGATTAAACTTGATGTGAATGGATTTGAGCCTGACAGTAACGTTCAATGGCAAGTGATAAATCCTGAAACAGATTCCATCTCTTCATTTGGCTATTTTTCAACTAACGGTACTGGGGGATTCAACGAGGATGCATTTATAGAGGGTCCTCTTGTAGAAGGTTCATATCAAGTTCAATTCTTTGATGATGCAGATAATGATGGTATCCAGGATGAAGGAAAAAAACTACATACAATTAGCATGTCTGTCCCTTGCAAGTAATACTAATACAAAACCATCCGTTTACCTTTTTAATTAATGAGTTTATAGTTAAAAATTAAAGTCTGCTTTTCACTACTAAAATTTCTATCATATGATGATACAATTTTAAGGTTTATTTGAAATCCTTTATATTCTATTTTCTACCTTGAATCAACCTAGAATTGGATCTTTTTATTTTGAGACATGGTTATGCAGGAAAAAGAGTTCCTGATCCTATGAAAGATCTTGAAAGGACTTTGACTGTAGAAGGTAAAAAAGAAGTTAAAAATATTGCTAAATCATTAAAAAAATTAGAGATAAAATTTGATATTATATTATCAAGCCCTCTTCCGAGGGCATTACAGACTGCTATGATAATACAGGCAGAATATAAACTAAAAAATAAAGTAGAATTATGTGATGAATTAATTCCTAAACAAGCTAATAAATTGTTATTATACAATAAATTGACCTCACATAAAGCTTTTTTTTCTATTCTAATTGTTGGACATGAACCCTATCTTAGTAATATGATCAGTGATGTTATATCCAAAGATAGTGGGAAAACTAATAATAATCTTAATACAAGTAATAGAATTGTTTTAAAAAAATCTGGTTTATCAAAAATTAG
>JBHIVA010000051.1:0-14403 GCA_042138015.1 Nitrososphaeraceae archaeon
ATTAAAGATAATGTAAGTGATGCAGCACAGAGCGTGAAAGAAGGGGCTGAAGATATTAAAGATAAAGTAAAAGCTGGATTTAAAGCCGTTGGTGAAAAAATCACAGACCCTGAAAAAGACATTGAAACAGAGTACAATAAAGAAAAATTGAAAGAAAAATCCGATTAAACTTTAACATAGATATCCATCAAAATTTTTTTCTTTGTAATAATATGAAATTCTTTTAAAACCCTCTAAAATTTTAATGATTAAAACAGTAAAAAATAATTATATATTTTAAAAGTCCGTTAGTAAATATATCAGAGATTTATTTATTTGACTAGATATTAGATAATTAACAATAATACTTTATTTCTTGTATTAATTTTTATTAGACATGTATTAAATCGCTACTAGCTGTAATTTATCTATATTTCAGTTTTTGAACTAGAAACTTAATCGAACAACAAAAATATAAAATTTATACTTCAGGAGCTTCCTTAGGTTTTTGTTCTATTAATAGACGCAACTCCTCAGGTGTGGGCTCACTAGTTCTTTCAAATCTAGCACTCATCAAACCGCTTGGTGATTTTATATAAAAATTACTTCCATCATAATTCGCTATGAATGATGTTGGAATATAATATTTACGAATATTTGCTACACCTTCTCTCACGACAATATATCCATTCCCTACTAACTCGATATCACCTATGTCCACATTGTCACTACTTCTTACATGTTTGTGCACTGCCTCGTTCCAAGGGATTTCTAACTTTTCAGTATTATCAGAATCTAATTTCAAGGCAATATCTGGTTCTTTGGCCATGAAGGGGACTCCGTCAACAAATTGAGGAAAATTTTCATCAATCTTTTTCTTCCTTTCCATATATTCTTGTGTTTCTAATTCATTTGGCAGAGGAGGTTCATCTCTTTCAAATTTTTCTTTAACTTGGTCTTTAGTTAAATCTATATACAATTCATCACCGTCATAAAATTTTGAATAATACTTGGGTATAAAAAACCTAGACTTTGAAACATGTCCACTTTCTACCTCAATAAAATCCTGTCCTAAAGTCTTAATTTTTCCTAGATTCTCATCATCATTTGATTTAACTTTCTTACCCATTAATTTATTCCATGAAATCGAATTTGAACTACTATTACTCATTTTATTAATATACTTATATACTTTAAAGTATATATGTATTTAATGACATCAATTAATAATGATGATAATAATGCAGACAAAAATAATTATTCACATAATGTAGATACATCTTCTAATAACAAAGTAAAAAATGATTCAAATATAGAGGGTCCAACGATGTTATGGGGGATGTTAAAAGGTAAAGATGTACTAACCAATGATGGAGAAGAACTTGGTAAAATAAAAGAAATATCGCAAAACTGCTTTCTGACAGAAAAAGGTACTTTGAAAAAGCACAGATTATGGATTCCTAAATATCTTACTGATGCATTTGACGGAAAAACCTTGTGGTTATTGGTGAGTGAAGATGAAATAGTTGAGAATTATAATTATCAAGAAAATGAACCGTCCAATGAAAGATATTTAAAGGATCTAGAATCTTTCAAGAATTCACCTACAGCCAGAGATTTCACACAAGATGCTGATATTGAGAACAAAATACGAGTAGTTGAGAATTATAAAAACATCCGTAATTTGAAATAAAACTTTTGTATCTTTTCTACACCAATATATTTTCTAAGATCTCTATCGATTGAATAAACTCATATTAATTATAATTTTAATATTTATTTTTAATAAATAAATTATAGATTACCAGATTTTTAACATCTTGAGTCATCAATTATGCTATGATAAGACTATACTAAGTATCATATAATAGATTCTTTGTTAAAGACATTATTCAATCATTTAAAATTTAAAAAAAATTATTATTTATAAATCATCACGTATGTAGCAAATAGGGGGAGGAAATTTTTTATGCATATTTTTTTCAATCATTTTTTTGACTTTATATAGATTAGTTTTTTTAATACCAATATCAGTAAGAGAAGATTTATTATACTGACTCTTAGAATCTAAAAAATTTAAAATTCTATCAATCTCTTCATATTCTATTCCTATTTCTCCTTCTGCCGTGTGACCTTTCCATAAACGAGCGCTACTTTTTTTGTTTATTATTTTGTTGGGAATCAATAAATAATTAGCTAAAGATCGTACTTGTGTCTTATACAGATCTGCAATAGGAAAGAGATCAACTCCTCCATCCCCATATTTTGTATAATAACCTAGCATTATTTCACTCTTATTTCCTGTTCCTAACACTAAACTATCTAAGACAGTTGAATAATAATATAGTAAACACATTCTTAACCGTACCAAAAGATTGGCACCAGCCATTTTGTCTTTAGGGAGGTTTTTAATTAGTAATCTCTTGATATCTTTTAATTCTACAACTTTATATCCTATTTTTATATGTTTCTTTTGCTCATTCTTCTATATCGTTTGTCATATGTATCTATATTTAGTTATATATTTATGGTTATAAACTTTATTGTACTAGTGCCAACTGCTTATTATCATCATTCAAATACTTATATAATATTATTAAGGGCAAAGATTGATAATTAATAAATTTCATAATCCAATAGGAATAGTAGTTTTGTTAGTATTAGGAATAGGAATATATGCAACAATGTATCCAGCATTTGGACAATCAAATCAAACACAAGGTTCGAGTTCTTCAGGTGGTAATGGTGAACTAGCAATGATGGCGCTTGATTTAGATCAAATTGAAACTCATGTTACAGCTGCACAAGAAGCAATTGCTAATGCTGATTCAGTCGCCACTTTAGATCATCTAAGTCAAATTGAGAATTTAATGTCAACATTAGAAAAACAACCAAAGATTATGCAAGATATCAAATCAATAAAGGATGCAATATCAAATAATGATATGCAAAAAGCTACAGAAGATATAACTAAAATACAGGGTCAGATATCTCAGGTAAAGACACAAAACCCAGCCTTGGTAGAGAATACAGAAGATGAAAATGGAGACGAAGACGATAATTAAGTAATTTTTTTATTATATATTATAAAATTATCTCTACACTATTCATTAATTTAACATTAAATTAATATCTGATAACGATTTTCTCTAACTAACTTATTTTCACATTAAAAAAATCATTTTTTTTATGATTGTTTTATATAATGATATTTCAAGCTACTGAATATATATTAATTACATTTAATCATATTAAGGATTTAATTCTATAGATAATTTATTTTTTCATGATTCATAATACCATTGCAACGATTTGAAATATTCTCTAAAATATTCCTTAGACTTATTTTTATTTGATGAAATAGAATGATGTTAATAATTATTAGTAAAGGTGGAATTCACATAGAAATTATGAGATCAAAAATTCATTATTATTATAGTGAGTATAGTTGGAGAGTGGTGTTTGAATGTGTTAACGATACCCACATGCCGCAAATGGAGATATCAATCGGCCGGTATGATTTTAGGATTACTCTCCAACACCACTGAATTGGATTCTGGTAGTAGAATTCTCTATAGGGTTATAAAGTAGGATTATGTTGGCATTAGATTGTCGGATACTGATACAGAAGCACGCTATAGAGAATAACTATTCAGTAGTAAATATAGTATATGATTAGAGATACTTAAATGTTGATGAAAGGGTATTTCTTGCTGAGTAATATAAACTGAAATATAAAAAATGCCGTATAAAATAATAGATTTAAACTGCCTATTTATATTTAATATTATCCTATACTCTTACTTTTTGTATAGAATTAAATTTTTAAATGTTATTATTTAAAGGGTTTTTGTATTTGTATTGCAAATATATTTAAACCTATATTCTAAATATTTCTAAAATTGATTTTGACCACCAATTGTCAATATTGTTTAATTTGAAATGATTTGATAGTAATTTATATTTGATATTACAAAGTGAAAAAAATATACAAAAAAAATGTAGATAGATTATAGATTAACTTTTATTGTTCAACTAAATTTATATTTTCATGTCTAATAATATCCATCTTGATAATAGACTAAAAGCAAAAATAGTTCATATGATTTTAAATAAGGAAACTGAAGAAGCTCTAAAAATACTTAGTAAATATCATAAGGTCTTAGCACCAGAAATAACAGTAGGAACAATCAAAGGAAAAAGAAAAACTGTTTATGCAGTATATGTTCAAAGAGAACATAAAATTTACTGTATGAATTCTGACATCTTTTATAATCCATTTATAATATTACATGAATTTTATCATCATATAAGAACTACAGGGGGGATCCACAGGGGATCTGAAAAACATGCTAACAGTTATGCAAAAAATTTTCTTGATGCCTATTTAGAAGTTATGAATCACAAATAGTAAAGTATTTAAAATTACCTTTCAACAAAACAACTAACAAATATATTTTTCAATAGTTTACTACTTCTTTTGTTATGTGTATTAAGGCATTTTTGTGTGAATTTATTTATCAGTTTACCAATGAGAGGTTTTTAGATAAATAACAAAATCTAAGTAAATTACTTTGGTCATTTAATTTCAAGAGTAGGAAAATAATTTATTCTACTCTCTTTTATACATTATTCCATTGGCTACAAGAATATTTTTATTATTTTTAATTTATTTTTCTCTTATTTCTTTATTAGTGATACCAGGTAATAAAATAAAGGTTGTTGTTGGTGAGAACAATAACGTTACTATTGTAACTTCTGTAATTCAAAATTTACTCACTGTCGTGTCCTTTTTACTTGGAACCTCTTCATTTATACTTGGATTGAATATCCAAAATATTACAAAACTCTCTATTCAAATGAATAATTATTTTAAAATTCTGATTTTAACGCTAGTACTTCCAGCAATTTTCATCATTATCTACGGAATATTTTTGGTAGGAACAACCATCGAAGCGAATGATATTCATTATTTAATAATTTTAATTTCTTTATTCGTTCCATCTGGAGCAATATTGTTTTTATTAAGTAAACTTAAATCTTTAGGTAATCACTCCACATGATGATAATACAACAAAATATCTAATTTGAAGAATTAAAATTCTATTTACATGAATATTAATATCATATTTTTTAAGATAACAAAAATAATTGAATCATTTATTGTAAAATGACAGAATGAATAATACGATAAGGAAAATAATAATAGACAATATAAAAATTTTTAAAGAATTACAAAAATCTTCGTAAGAATATTCTTACAAATCATATAGGATGTATAATCAAAATATATCAAAAATTTAAAAGTTATTAGAAATATTAAAAGCCTATACATTATCCTAATAATTTAAATATATTGTATTTTTAATTAGTAATAATGAAATATAGTGTCTTAAATTGGAATGGATTGAAAAAGATAGTAATTCTTTCTATTTTACCAATATTTTCAATTGGTATATTTTCATCTAGTATTGAAACAGAAGCACAAACTACTTTATCAGATAATAATTCAAGTGACACATCTACACTAAATGAGGTAACCTACATAGAAATTCAAGACTTGACGGTTGATAGAAGTGTTACTAATCTGGTTGAAATAAAAGGTACTATAAATAATAATAGTACTTCAGATCTAAGAGAGGTAAAAGTAATTGCAAAATATTTTGATAAAGAAGGGTCCCCATTACAAAAAGCAGAACATTTTGTTACATCATCACCATCTCATGTAATGAAACCAGATGACCAACTATCTTTTAATTTCTTAGAAGTAATTGGTTTTAATAAAGTAGGAGATTATGAAATAGTTGCTACAGGAAAACCAATAAGTTAATTACCTTAACATTTTCTTTTTTTATATAAAAGCCAAAGATTTGAAACAACTTTAAGATTTTTATTCTTTATCTTAAAAAATTTATTCGTTATAAATAAAAATATTCCTAAATGAATTTAATCAAAAATAATAATTAAAATCAACAAGGAAAATTAGAAAGATACTTTCGGTTGATATCTACCAAAAATAGATTGAAAAGCATCGCTTATTTCGCCTAAAGTAACTTTATTTTTTACTGCATTTATTATATGAGGCATTAAATTAGATTCTTCTTTTTCAGCATTTGTTACCAATAAAGATACTGCATGATCTACTTTAGTATTATCTCTTGAATTCTTGAATTCTTTTAACCTGGCTATCTGTCGATCTTCTATTGATTGATCAATAACATTGAGCTTTGGTTCAATGTCATGTGGATCTTTGTATTTGTTGACACCAACGATAATTCTTTTTTGCTCATCAATTTCCTTCTTTAAATTATAAGCATTTTTCCTTATCTCATCTTGGAAAAAACTTTTTTCAACTGCTTTTAGAGCTCCACCCATTCTATCTATTCTTTTAAGATATTTATCAACCTCTTCTTCTATTTTGTTTGTCAAGTAATCTACATAATAAGATCCGGCTAAAGGATCAACAGTTTTGGTTATACCAGTTTCTGTAGCTATTATTTGCTGAGTTCTAAGAGCTATTTTTACAGACTCTTCTGTAGGTAATGCTAATGCTTCATCCCTAGAGTTAGTATGCAATGATTGGCATCCACCAAGGACTGCAGACATTGCTTCCGTTGCAACTCGTATTATATTATTGTCTACTTGTTGGGCAGTTAATGATTCTCCACTGGTTTGTACATGAAATCTCAATGTACATGATTTAGTATCCTTGGCATGAAATCTTTCCTTCATTATTTTTGCATAAATGCGTCTAGCAGCTCGGAATTTTGCTATTTCTTCAAAGAATTCCATAGTACAACAGAAAAAGAATGATAACCTAGGCGCAAAATCATCTACATCCATTCCTCTATCAACGCATGTATTTATATATTCAATAGCATCTGCAAATGTGAATGCGAGTTCTTGAACTGCATTTGAACCGGCTTCACGAATGTGATATCCTGAAATGCTAATTGGATACCATTGAGTAACGTATTTTGAACAATATTGGATCATATCTCCTATTAATCTCATAGACGGTTTTGGAGGATAGATGTAAGTATTTCTAGCAATGTATTCTTTTAAAATATCATTTTGTGTAGTTCCTCGCAAAGTAGACGGCGATACACCTTGTGATTCTGCAACGGTAATATAAAGAGCTAAAAGCGTCGAGGCTGTTGAATTGATCGTCATAGATGTACTTACTTTATCTAAAGGAATTCCATTAAAACATGTAAGCATATCGTCTATAGAGCTAATTGCTACCCCTGTTCTCCCTACTTCCCCCTCAGATTGTAGATTATCTGAATCCCTACCAGTCTGTGTAGGTAAATCAAATGCTAGTGAAAGTCCAGTTTGACCATTTTCTAAAAGAAATTTGAATCTTTCATTTGTCTCTTCAGCACTTCCAAACCCACTATACTGTCTCATGGTCCAGAATCGTTGCCGATACATTGATTCATGAATTCCCCGTGTAAACGGATATTTACCAGCTTTTTCATCCTTGATGTTTCTTTTCGAGATATCAGTTCTAAAATATGAAACCTTAACTGGAAAACCTGAATCAGTTACTATTTCATCAGTTTTTTTTTGCTTCATAGTTGATTTAGATGTCTGTGTGATTATCTTTTTAGTTTTTAATTTTATTTTGGTTGATATTTTACTTTTTTTATTTTCTTTTCTTCCATCTTTTCTTTTAACAACCGAAGTTTTTGGTTTTGTCGCCTTTAGATTCTTGGATGATGTCTTCACAATCTTCTTTGCCTTCATATTTTACCAATTCCCTTTATTTTTTCAAATTTATTTTGATTTTTCAAAATTTCTTGAGATAAATTTTCTGCTGCTCTAAATGGATCGATTTTCTTGTTTTGAATCATTACTAAAGCGTTATCAAATGACTTGTTGTCATCCAACATCGATACTATTTTCTTTTGTATGATATTTAAAATCATATCTTTTAATTCAATTTCTAACATTAAATGTTCCTTACTTTGAATAATTTTTACGCGATCTTTTAATAATCCGTCTATTTTCTGAGCCAATTCTTTAACTCCTTTTCCCGTTTTTGAAGATACTTTCACAACTGTAGGCTTCCTCTCTGTCTCACCTATCAAATCCTTTAATGTCAAATACAACGAAGTTGCTCCATCTAGATCCGCTTTGTTTATAACATATACGTCACCTATTTCTGTTAATCCTGCCTTAACAGCTTGTATTTTATCGCCTGTATTTGGGGTAAATAAAACCAATGTGAGGTTTACAACTTTGGATACCTCGATTTCAAGCTGTCCTGCTCCAACACTTTCTACTATTATAAGTGTATATCCAGCTGCGTCCAGAATTCTGATTATATTTCTTAATGATTTAGAAATTCCACCTACTGCACCTCTTGATGCAACACTTCGCATAAATATATCCGAATCTTCGATAATGTTACTTTGCATTCTTACTCTATCTCCTAAAATGGCACCTCCAGTTATAGGACTGGTAGGATCAACAGCTATTATTGCTACTTTATACCCTAATTCTTGAAATTCTGGAACTAACTTACCTATTAATGAACTCTTTCCTGCACCTCCAGAACCTGTAAGTCCAAGAGTCATTGCCTTTCCTGTTTTTTTAAAAATCTGACGGATTATTTCTTGATGATGATCTTCCTCGTTATCGATTATGGAAATAGCTCTAGATAAAGAACGTCTATCTCCATTAATAATACCCTCAACTATTTTTAGCAATTATGACGCTTTTTAATCTGCTTCATATTAAAAGTTATAATATTTTAGAATCACGATACCTCATATTTCTAAAGTATAAATTAATCTTTTGTTTGAAGTTAGAAACTTAATTGAATTATTATAAAATTCATCGCATTTTTAATAATAAAAACTGTAAGTATTATAAGCTTCACAAATCAGTAAAGTTCATTAAATAATAGTACAATAAAAAGATAATGACCACAACGTCTACCCTCAAAGGTCAAGATCAACAACAACTAAAGCGGATAAGAGTGCTTGTTGCAAAATTAGGATTGGACGGTCATGATAGAGGAGCACTTGTTATTTGTAGGGCATTAAGAGATGCAGGAATGGAAGTTATTTACTCTGGTTTATTTTGTACTCCAGAACAAGTTGCAAAGACCGCGATAGATGAGGATGTTGATGCGGTAGCAATGAGTCTTTTGAATGGCGCCCACCTGACTCTTTTTCCTAAAGTAAGGAAAATATTAAAAGCGCAAGGAATTGATGATATCCTTCTAGTTGGTGGAGGTGTTATACCAGAAGGGGATAAGAAGAAATTAGAAGAACAAGGAATTACTGGAAACTTTGGTCCTGGAACTTCTTTAACTGCTATTATCGACCATATTACAAATAACGTTAAAAAGAAAAGAGTAATGTAAATAAAGTCACATATATCAAACGATTTTGACTGTAAAGTTAGAAACAGAATTATACATACATATTTTTAATTTTCTAATTTGCTAATACATATTCTAATTAGGATTAAAATCAATTATTAAATGCAAGATTAGTAAGACAGTTGTAGAATAAGAATAGATGAAATATATAAAAAAGAAAAAAAAGTTTTTTGGTTTTTTCTTCTGTGCTACCCAGCAGGAATGGCCGTTGAATTACTCATTTGACCAAACCGCTCTGTAGGTATTTCTATGAATGGAGTAATTCCACTACCACCTCCTCCTGAGGTTACAAGTGGTAATTTTCCATCCCATCTTTGTGTCTTTAGCCATTCAAGATAAGTGGGACTCTCCCTAAGTTGACTATCTATTATATCTATAGCTTCAGATTCTCCTTGTGCTTTTAGAATATTTGCTTGTCTGAGACCTGTAGCTTGAGCAATAGCTGCACGTTGCTCTCCTATAGCTTTAGCTTCAGTTTGGTTTGCTTCTATTTTTATTCTTAGTAATTCATTTTGTGCCTGAAGTGCTCTCTGTTGTGCCTCAACCTTTGCTTCTACGGCTTTGGTAAACTGCTGTGAAAATTTAAACTCAGTGATCGAAAGAGATTCTACATCTATAAAGTATATCCCTAATCTCTGTTTTATTTGCTCTTCAATCTGGCTCTTTACAATTTCTCGTTTTGTAATTAATTCTTCTGCGTTAAAACGAGCAGTTACCTGTTTTACTGACTCTTGAATCGTTGGTTGAATAACCCTGTTTGCATATTCAAAACCTAATTGCTGATAAAGTAACTGTGCAGCCTCTGGTCTAAGATGATAGTTCAATGCTACTTCAGTACTTACATCCTGCAAGTCTTTAGATGCAGATGTTGCACTAACCACAACCTTTTGTGTTCTTACCTCCATTTGTATAACATTATCTCTAAAAGGAACTACAAAATGTAACCCTTCATCTAATGACGCTTGAGTATCTACCGCTCCAAAATGCAATAATATTCCCCTATAACCTGCATCTACAATCTTAACACTTGAGGTTAAGACTACTATTACGACTATAATAGCAATGATGGCAGGAATAATAACTCTTATCAATGAAGTGTTAAAACCCATAGGTGAATATGATTCTAGCGGTTCACCTTCCGGAGTTACCTTATCTGGTGAATATCTTCTTCCAAAACCCCCACGCATTGGACTTCTCATACCGTATCTTCGTCTATATATTTGAAGACCAATTACAGCAACCATTATTATAGTAAATACTAAACCAATTATTGTACTAACTTCTACCATTCTTCCTATCCTTTCCTAAACGAATAATCCTTATATTATTATTTTTTTTGAACAATATAAATACTTATTTTATGGAGCTCCATCTATTTATTCATAACATATTCTCTTCAATTCTCTTAGATTAAAGAAATATTGTTAATTTAACTAAGAAATGTTATTTAGATTCATCATTATTTGGCCACATCATAGTCCTCATATCCTTTCCTACTTTTTCTACTTGATGGTTTTCAATTTCCTTCATGAATATATTGAAGGCATGTTTTCCATCTTTTTGATATCTGCTCACCCATTCATCAGCAAATTCGCCGGATTGTATATCATTAAGAACTTGTTTCATCTTTTCCTTTACTGATTCATCTATTACTTGTGGTCCTCTTGTTAATCCTCCATACCTAGCAGTTTCACTAACTCTGTTATACATTCCTGTGATTCCATATTTCTGAATAAGGTCTACAATAAGCTTTAGTTCATGTAAACACTCAAAATATGCTACTTCTGGTTGATAGCCAGCCTCTACTAGTGTTTCAAAGGCTTTCAAGACAAGGGTATGAGCGCCTCCGCATAAATCTACTTGTTCGCCAAACCAATCAGTTTCTACCTCTTCCTTGAAAGTTGTCTGTATGACACCAGGCCTTGTACTTCCAATTCCCTTTGATAAGGCGAGTACTCTATTCCAAGCGGTGTTTGTGTAATCTTGAAATACTGCTACCAAGGATGGAGTACCAAACCCTTCCTGATATAGTTCTCTTACTCGCTGTCCAGGACCTTTTGGTGCAACCATTATGACATCAATATTTTTAGGAGGCTCTATCCATTTCCAATGGATTGCAGCGCCATGAGAAAAACAAATTGCCTTGTTCTCGGTAACTTGTTGGCTTATTTCATGTTTATAAATATGGGCTTGTTCCATGTCAGGTACAAGAATGTGAATAATATCTCCTTTCTTTGCTGCTTCTGAGACTTCCATAACTGTTTGATTATCATTGCTAGCTAACTTCCAAGAATTTCCTCCTTTTCTCAAACCCACCACAACATCAAGTCCAGAATCCTTTAGATTATTAGCTTGAGCTCTTCCCTGAATTCCATAACCTATCACTGCGATGGTCTGATCCTTGAGTACGTCAAGTGTGACATCAGCATCGTTCCATCTTTTAACCATGTTAAATTATTAAATTTGGAGTTCAATAAATACCTGTTTTAAATTATTAAAGTCAAATGTGCTGGGTTATTAATCTTTATGTATGTGATGTATTGACGTAGGAACATAGGAATCCTTTTTGAATAGAAAATGGATACATGTTGAAATACTATTCAGTAGACATATTAATGTGGAGGAAAAATTAACAGTTATCCACAAAGCTCAACGATGGAGGCAGAAATAAAATGTCAACAGAACATGAAATAGATGATGAGGAAGATGTTGAAGTACTTTGTAAAAATTGTCAGCATAAAATTTCACTACATGATCCCGTATGTGGATTTGTTTTAGAAGAAAATAATGATGAGAATAACAAAAAACAAAATATAAAGACTCAAGTCCCTGAAACTGGTTCTGGTAGTAGTAAAGAATATAGAGAAGAAAATTCTGAAAAAAAATACTGCGAATGCGATAATCCAGAGTTTTATAATGCGGTAATTTCAGGAAAGTATATTGGCTGGACAGAAATTCATTGCAACAACTGCGGTAAATTGTTATCCTATATTGATAGTTCAAGTGAAAATGTTTATGATTTTGTAATATTATGTAAGAAATGCATTATTAAAAAACATTAGATATACAATAGTATTCTAAACCTAAATATAATTTTTAGTCTCGTTCATTAGGAAAAGAGGTGTACATTTTTATAATCACACAAATTTACTATCGTTATTTAAAAATATTAACAAAACAATGGTAAATGATGAAAAATGGTAAAAACATATCTAACAAAAAAAAATATTATGGCAATTGTTATGATATTATCTTTTTCATTTGTTATCTTTACTATCCCGTCAATATTAGGAAAACAAGTCAACCCTGCAATGTTGTTTTCTGCTTCATTGATGATTGTAATTTATATCGTGTTATCCTTTGAGTTACTTCATAGGACATCACTAGCATTAGTTGGCGCATTATCTATAGTAGCTACAGGTATATTCTTTGAAATTGTTCATCCAGCAGAAACACTTGAAGTAATAATTGAATTAATAGATTTCAACACTATTGGGCTTCTTCTTGGAATGATGATAATTGTTGCTATAATAGGAGAGACTGGTGTCTTTAACTGGGTAGGAGTTAGAGCTACAAAGTTAAGCAAGGGAAATTTGTGGAGACTGATGGTTATTTTATGTGTTTTCACCGCTGTAACTTCTATGTTTGTAGATAACGTAACTATTATCTTGCTTATGGTTCCGGTTACTATATCGATTTTCAGGGCTTTAGATATATCTCCTGTTCCTTTTATCTTGGCACAGACGTTATCCTCAAACATTGGTGGAGCAGCTACCTTGATTGGAGATCCACCAAACATCATCATTGGTTCTGGAGCTAATATTGACTTTAATTCTTTTTTTATCCATATGGCACCTCCCTCTCTAATTACATTTATTGTAGGTTTAATTCTGATACGCATTATTTTTAGAAAAGATCTTGTTGGAACAGTAAACATCTCAAATAAATTTAAGACTGTTGACGATGAATCATTAATAAGAGACAAGCCATTATTAAAAAAGAGCCTTGCAGTTCTTTTTGGAGTAATAGTTCTTTTCTCTGCTCATGGACTCCTTCATTTGGAGGTTTCAGTCATTGCACTTGGAGGTGCAGCTGTTCTTTTAGCAATCAGCAGATCGCATGTTGAAAAAATTCTTCAGGAAGTAGACTGGTCAACTCTTCTCTTTTTTGCAGGGTTGTTTATAGTAGTAGGTGTGGCAGAAAAATCAGGTTTGATAGAAGCTCTTGCTGTTGTTACATTAGGAATAACAGGAGGTGATCCTTGGATAACAATTCATTCTATTGTTTGGTTGTCTGCTATTGCTAGTGCCTTTGTAGACAACATTCCATTTACAACAACCATGGTTCCGATTGTAGAGTCTTTGAACGTAGATCTGAATATGGAACAAGTATTTAGTAACATGCAATATAGTCCCTTATGGTGGTCTCTTGCAATAGGTGCAGATCTTGGTGGTAATGGGACACTTATTGGATCTAGTGCTGGAGTAGTAGCTGCTGGAATATCTTTAAAATATGGAAACAAAATTAGTTTTTTAAAATGGTTTAAAATAGGATTTCCATTTATGCTTATAACAGTTGCAGTAGGGTCTGTAGTGCTTACTGGAATGATTCTGTTTCTTCAATAACCTTTAAATTTTTAACATCAAATTAAACAATGTCTCAACGATAAAAAAATAAGTCAACTTTTAAAAACTTTTGGAGTGATTCCGAAGTTCCAATACTTCTGCAAGATTCTGTCCTTAATTAAATCTTCTGATATGTAAACAAGTTTCCTCTGAGTATGTGTTAGAGTATATTCCTGTTATGCAACACAATATACATATGATGGTTAAGACTGGGAATAAAATCAAGGTTAATGCAATTTATATATTCAATTAAATCATATCTGAATTCTGAACTGTCATTTCTGTAAAGCAGAATATTCATTGCTAAACACATTTTTCACATTGTAATGCTAGATCTCCTTCTGAATTTTACTTAGTTTACTGTATGATCCTTCTCGACGTGTGCTCTATCATATCCTAGTAGGA
>JBHIVA010000052.1:0-14004 GCA_042138015.1 Nitrososphaeraceae archaeon
AGAATTGTAAGGATCCGAACCTTTGAATCCATTTCCAAACAGCAACATAACTTCTTTTTTGATCCTTTAACAGTTCCAATGCTTTAGACGTGTTTCTTAAACTCAAACCAAGAAAATACAAATACAGTGAATACATTACTATACATGGGAATGGTCTATTTCTTTCAAATTTCAACAACATATATTGTTAGAATAGAACATTCACAGCTATAGATCTTTCGTTAACTTAACAGCAACAAAATAATGGTCAATAATTTAAAAAGTTTTATATAATATAGTTTTCAACATATAGGTAATTTTTATTCAAACGAATAATATAATTTTTTTTAATAATTTTATACTTGTGTAGATTTAAGATTTTTTAATAACCAACTCAATCTACACCTGTTCAAATTTCATTAAACTATATATACGTAAAATAATACATATTTTTAGACTTTTTTAGAGTTTTTTAATATATTCTTAAAAGTCTAATATTAAGAACATTTAATTAAATTGAAATCATACAATTAATAGCACTGAGATAAAAATTAGGATGAGTATTTTTCTTTGAAATATTAAAACAACTAATTAAAAAGAATTTTTTTATATTCTTTATTTTATTGTCTGTGTTATTTCTACTCTATTTTTATTTACATTGTATTTTATATATAAATATAGGTTAGATTAGGACAATAGTATAAAGTCTAATTATAAATAAAGTAAACTTGATATTATTTATCTCGATCTGGCAAAACACTACACAGAACTTTGTCGAGTTTTGGAACTGAATCAAAACATATAATTTCATCTGGATTTATCCATCTATACTCGGAATTTTCCCAATTAAGTTTTATAATTTTGGTCATAGATAAAAAAAGATAAGGATGAATATTAAGTTTTATAGAGTTCTCATATGGATGTAACGAGATTATTTTTCCTTTTCTTATTAGTTTAATAGAATTTTTTTCAATTCCTGTCTCTTCATAGATTTCTCTATATGCACATGTTAAACTATCTTCGTTTTCTATAAATCCACTTATACCTGCCCACTTATTTCTCATAGTTTTTACATTGTTACTTCTTTTCAATAATAATATCTTATTTGCATTAATTAAAAAAACAGTAACCACATCATGAGATAATGATATTTTCAAATATCAATGATATATAACAAGTTATTTATTAATGCAATATTTTTAATTAAAGTTTTATGACCTCTAAACCACGATTGTTTATCAAATTCAATATTCTTTGTCTTTCTTTTCCGAGACCTTTACTATCTATTATTATATGTGTTGTTTTTTCATAACATTTTGTAATCATTTGATTGAGGAGAGATTCATTGATACTACCTAAATTGTATTTAGAAGAGATATGGCTTAGGGCTATATCTGAATTTAACAACAAGGAGGTAAATTTTGAACCGTAATGATTTCCTCCAAGTCCTATAGCTATATTTTTTTTATGATGTAACGGATTTGAAATGATTGTGATAATGCTTTTGCATACAATCGATGCAATATCTATATTATTCCATTCTCTTTCTGTAGACCCTATCTCTATAAATATTACAGGTTTTTTTAAAGTAGTAGGTCCATGATGCGTAGCCTCAATAGTAATATCAAATGATTGTAAATCATCTTTAAATTTATTAATATGTTGTAAATAGGCTTTTTGAAGAGATGGATAAGTAATACCTAATTCGCCTGGACTACCTCCATAATAATTATTTTGAAAATTACCAGTGAAATGACATGTCAATGATGGGTGTTTAGTGTTTGAAGCATGTTTGGATAAAAAGATGAAAAATTTTGTGTTCGGAACTTTATTATCTAGATCTTCTGCATATATCGACTGAGTGCCTGACTTGTACAAAACTATGTTATCATACAAATTTGAATAAAATATGTTTTCTTGATTAGAGGGTGAAAAATTTTGTTCTTTTTCTAGATATAAACTCATCGTTTTGCTAGCTGGATCTGATTCTGATACGACCAAAGTAAAAAACATAATGATAATATTTTTGTGTAGATAGTATATTGCTTTGGGACTTGTTTATAACTAATTTCAAGTTATAATTTTAACTATTTTCTTACCATATCTAAATATCCATAACATTTAACATTAACATTTAATATTCTGAGTTATGAGCAATTGGGTAGAAAACAGAGCTGACGACGTAGAGGATTCCGAAATACTTACAGTTACGAATATAAAATATTTGGTAGAGGGATTAGAAACCTTGTTACAAACAAATTTGGATGGTCAAAAACGTACTAATGTAATAAAATTGAGAGATAAATTAATCAATAGAACGGGTTCAATAATAAATGATTTTAATTGATATCTATTTTATTCAAGTAAAATAGAACTATTCATTATATTTATTGTTGAGCTTTTATATCCCTTACATTTTCTCTCAAATGAGATACTGATCGTATTTGACCTCCATTTACTTTTTTATAAAGCGACCAAAATACTTGTCGATTGATATCATTTCTATCTTTTAGTACTTTCAAATGATATCTCATACTTCGTATCTTTTTTACATAACTCTGTTTTTTCCCAACTCTAGCAGTTTTCTTACCTTTTTTTGATCCTTGACCTGTACCATGTTTTTTCTTCGTCACTAATTTGGTTTTTGCTCTACCTCTTGACGTTCCTCTCTCCTTTGCTGTCCAAATTACCCTATTCTTTATCAAAGCACGGATATCATCTCTAGTAATTGAATCGGCAATGTCATCTAACTTATCTGGTTCAAATCTTATTCTATTTGCACCCACATTAAGTATTCTAGCAACTAGTTCTCTTTTCTTTTTAAGGTTTACTACCATTTTTATTTTTTAGCCTCGTTTGGTTTTACTGTTTTTTTATTAGAATCCGATTTTCCTGGATTTAGAACTTTAATCCCTAATTCAGAAGCTTTTGATACAATTTGATTTTTCTTTAATTGACCTACAGTGTGGGAAATTCTAGCTGCCTGAGTTTTTGGATTTAAGGTCGCCACCTCATTAACATTACTCACCAATCTATCGATATATCCAGATGGATGGAGACCTCGAGAAATTTTAGGTCCTCTGTATCCTACTTTAACTATTGATGGTACTCCAGATACTTGTAATCGCATCTTATTATCTTTGCCTTTTGGTTTTCTCCAATTTTCAGCAAGTCTATCGTATCTCCAACTTTCCTGTCTGATAAATTTCGGCCTATGTTCTGAAACCTTTCTTCTCTTATCCAGCAATTCCTTATTGATTACCATGTGAGCAGGTTAAATTAATTTAAAATTTTCAATAAATACCTTTCCCCGGCCTTTTCATGTGAAAAATCTTGAAATATAAGTTAATTTCAGGAGTACACTATCACAAAGAATAATAATCCATAACAAGAAATATTCGGTATGAAAAAATATGAATTACCATCATTACCGTATAACTACGATGCTTTAGAACCACATATTGACGCACGAACCATGGAAATACATCACACAAAGCATCATCAAACATATACTGATAAACTTAATTTGGCATTAGAAGGGTGTGCATCTGATATTCAAGAAAAGGACATTTTAGAAATATTATCAAATTTTGGAGTAGTTCCAGCAGATAAAAAAAGTGCCATAAATTTTAATGGAGGAGGATTTGATAATCATAGGATATTTTGGCATAATATGAAACCAAATGGTGGAGGAGAACCAGGAGGAGCTCTTGCTGATGCAATAAATTCATTGTTTCAAAGCTTTTCCGATTTTAAGGAAAAATTTTCATCGACAACTGCATTAATACAAGGTAGTGGATGGGGATGGCTTGTATTTAATCCTTCAAATATGAAAATTGAATACAAATCAATGCCTAATCAAACAAGTCCTAGAACTGAAGGTTTGATTCCTCTCTTAGGATGCGATGTATGGGAACATGCATACTATCTTAAATACCAAAATAAAAGACCAGATTATATTGCTGCTTGGTGGAATGTTATTAATTGGGATGATGTCGAAAAAAGGTATAATGATGTAGCTAGAAAATAATGGTTAATAGCTATATAATTATTACAAAATAACTTTTCTCATCTGGATCTACCAAAATAATTTAGGTAAACTTATGAATAATGTATTTGACAGAAACTGTATAAACATACTAGTTTGATATTATCATTTGTATCTATAGCGATAAATTCTAAGAATTTTCTCATGTAGGTTTACCTATATTTATAACGAAGATTTAGGTAATTTTATAAATTTTCTTATCTAAGCAAATTTAATGCAATTTGTTTTAGAAATGGATACTCTAAATTCAATTGAAGGAAGTAACAATTTTTTTCATTGTTTTCGCAAAAGTATTAGGAGTATCATTGGTTAAAGTAAACTCGATATGAAAAACTTGTTCATTCTTTTGTAGTATGTATTCCTTTTTGTGGAAAATTAATCCCTGATTTGAGGTGATATTATAATCAATTGTTTTTATTTGCGAAGATTTGTTTATTTCTGGTTCACTGATAGTTAAAAATTTGGATTTTTCGATTTTGTTCGTGTAATTATTAAAATACTCCTGAAATGAATTTTGAGGATAGATTTTTTCGTTTGCATTGATTTTCTTCATCTTTATTGTGAAGAATTCCTGAAATTTATCATTAGAACCATCCATTGGTGAAATAAAAGTTGTAAGAAATTTTAGGTCACCGTCTGAAATATCATTAGAAAACTCTATAATATTCCAACTACTAGGATACAAAAGATTGAAATTATTGTATTTGTTAGTATAAAATTTAAACTCAGGAGATGAAGATTCGACTTCATGAATTTTCATATATAGACAAACCACGAGGATAAAAAAAGTTATTAAATAAATATTAATTTGCATTTATTACTATATTTTGAAAAATATTAAAAATATTAGAAGTTTAATCCTGATTCTTGTTTTAAAAATCTGTAATTACAAAACTTTATGGAATTCTGATATTATAATGCACTTCAATCTCACTGGAAATCAAGTTAGAGATACCTCTATGTATACATCATCAGGTATTCGTAGACGCATTAGTTGTCTTATTGCTTTATCATCAGCACCTAGGTCTATTACCCTACGATGAATCCTTAATTCATATTTATCCCATGTATTTGTACCTTGTCCACATGGTGACTTTCTAGTGACTACCTTCATTTTTTTTGTTGGAAGAGGATAAGGTCCCTTTAAACTAATTCCGCTTTTTTCTCCTATACCTTTAATTTCAGAACATACACCTTCCAAAGTAGTAAGATTAGTACTAGTTAGTTTTATTCTTGCTTCCTGAGGCATTATATAACTTCACTTATTTTTTCTCGTATTTTTCTGTGATGCCTTTAACAACACCAGCTGCGATTGTAGTTCCCATGTCTCTTAGGGCAAATCTACCGATCTCAGGAAATTCCTTAAATGTTTCAATCGCAAGGGGTCTAACTGGTCTTATTTTTACTAGTGCTGCATCGCCAGTCTTTAAAAACTTAGGTTTATCTTCCAACACACCGCCTGTTTTTGGATCAATTTTTGCAAGAAATTCTGAAAGTGTTGCAGCTACTTGTGCAGTATGTGCATGTAATACAGGAGTGTATCCTGGTGCCATTGCGGTTGGATGGTGGATAACTATAATTTGTGCTTCGAATTCTTTCGCGACATTTGGAGGACTTTCTACACTTCCTATCACATCTCCTCGATGAATTGATTTTTTATCTATTCCTCTAAGATTAAAACCTATATTATCACCAGCTTCTGCGGATTCCATCTGGGTGTGATGTGTCTCAATAGATTTTATCTCGCCTGTCACGCCTGCTGGCATTACCATAACTTTATCATTAGCTCTTACTTTACCTGTTTCCACTCTGCCAACTGGCACAGTACCAACACCTGTTATCGTATATACATCTTGGATCGGAATTCTCAACGGTTTGCCAATTGGTTTTTCAGGAGAGTCAAAAGCATCTAACGCTTCAAGAAGAGTAGGTCCCTTAAACCACCCCATATTTTCAGATTTTTTAACAAGATTATCACCTTTCCAACCAGAAACTGGAACAAAGTTTACTTTTGCTGTATTGTATCCTACCATTTTCAACATTTTTTCTACTACCCCTTTGACTTCATTATATCGAGATTCTGAATAATTAGAATCATCCATTTTATTGAGTGCTACAACAATTTGTCCAACACCCAATGTTCTACATAAAAATGCATGCTCTCTTGCTTGTCCGCCTGGCTCGGTAGCAGCTTCTGTTTCTCCTGATTTCGTTGAAACTACAAGAATTGCAACATCTGCTTCCGAAGCACCAGTTATCATATTTTTAATAAAATCTCTATGTCCTGGGGCATCAATCAGAGTAAAGAAGAATTTTTTAGTTTCAAATTTTTGAAATGCTAAATCGATCGTAATACCTCGATCTCTTTCATCCTTAATACTATCCAAAACCCATGCATACTTGAACGTATCACCTTTACCAGTAGCTTCTGATTCTTTTGCAAATTGTTCTATTGTTCGTTGATCAATAACTCCTAAATCTACCATTAAATGACCAACTATAGTAGATTTACCATTATCAACATGTCCGGTAACCACTAGATTCATGTGTGGTTTTTTGCTTGAACTCATACACGGAAGAGTATTTATCAGCTTTATTTATATTTCGTTATTATTTGTAAATAATAATAGGTCAATCTAGGAGCCTTTAAAATTCAAATAGTTGTATTTTGAAAACGTCGCTGGGTATAACAATATATTGCAAAAAAATAAATTAATAATAATTGAATACCTACAAAAAACTCTCTCCAGAAGAGATTAGAATCGAAATGAATAAGTTAGATGGTTGGAATATTAAGGAAGGAAAATTAAATAAAAAGTTTGAGTTTAGTGATTTTATTCATGCTTTTGGATTCATATCAAAAATCGCATTAGAGTCCGAAAAAATAAACCATCATCCTGAGATATACAATGTTTATAACAAAGTCGAATTATCACTCTCTACACATGACATTGATGGAATTAGCGAACACGATTTCACATTGGCTAAAAGTATTGACAAAATAATGAAAGATTAAAGTTATCGAGTTTTAATACGAGAACTAAACATCTGCGTATAAAGCAAATTCATGAGGATGTGGTCTCAAGGTGACCTCTCTATATTCCTGCATACCATGATCAATTATTCTCTCGATTAATTCATTATTAAAAATTGGCCTAAGAAATTCTCGGTCAGTCTCTAGCGATTCGGTTGCCTCGAGTAAACTGGATGGTAATTGTCTTATATTTAGCTCCTTTCTTCTTTTGGGAGTCATTTTAAATATATCTTCATCAACTGGGTCTCCTATAGAGATCTTCTTTTTAATACCATCAATACCTGCTGCAACAATTGCAGAAAATGCTAGATAAGGATTACAAGAAGGATCAGGAGCTCTGAATTCAATTCTTTTCATATTAGAAAATTGTTCACCGCGAAAATGCCCGGGTATTCTAATAATTGCAGATCTATTTCCAGTACTCCAAGCTACATATACAGGTGCCTCATATCCAGGAACCAAACGCCTATAAGAGTTAGTAGTGGGAGCTACTATTGATGCTAAAGCAAATGAATGTTCCAAAATTCCGCCGCAGAAATATCTTGCAAGATCAGAAATTTCAGCATACTGATCGTTCTGATCAAAGAACAGATTTGTACCATTATTCCATAAGCTAGTATTAACATGTAAACCAGAACCATTATCGAGAGCTAGTGGTTTAGGCATCATCGTTGCAATCATATTATGTTGTTTAGCTATATTTTTTATTATATACTTGTAACTCTGAACAGAATCTGCTGCATTTACCAATGTATCATATCTTATGTCTATTTCACATTGTCCAGCAGTGGCTACTTCATGATGATGGGCATCACATGCAATGCCAAAATTGTTACTAAGAATGTCTACACATTCATTACGGAAATTCATTAGAGTATCGCCTGGGGAGCCTGGTAAATAACCTTCCTTGAGATTTAATGTATATCCAAATCCATCTGATGACCAAGGAGCTTCTCTCGAGATTATTTCATAACTTTGTCCACGGTATGGTGTTAGAGTATCTACCAAAAGTTTATCAAATACAAAAAACTCCACTTCTGGTCCCCAGTAAGATAATTCATAGCCATTATCCCTTACATACTTTTCAGCTTTCTTAGCTATACCTCGTGGATCTCTTGAAAATTGATCTCGTTTTGAACCTCCGCTCAATATATCACAAATTAATCTGGCAGTAGGATATTCTCGGACCCAAGGAACAGTAGCAAAAGTAGAGGAATCAGGCCTTACTATCAAATCGGATTCTTGTATTTCTGTAAAGCCACGTATGGATGATCCATCCACCTTTGGTAATCCACTCTCAAAATCTTCTTTCTTAAATATATTAGCTGGTATTGTAATATGATGAAACCTTCCAAAAAGACTTGTAAATTGGAGATCAATGAATTTAATATTGTTATCTTTTAACATATGCATTACGTCATCTTGGGAAAATGTTTGTTGTTCTATCTTACCATCAATTATTTTATGCGGCAATTTATCTCAATATTAAAATGGATCTTGTAATAAAGCTTTCAGAATTTAGATAACGAAAGAATTATTTATAAATTATCATATTCTGGTGAATATGATATTTAATGTCTTTTGATATAGAGGACGATGTAAGTTTAGAGTTAGCATATTCTATTCTTGTAAAAGAATTTCAGATTCCTAGTTTACAAGAAATTCCATATGATATATATCAACGATTTGCGAAAACAATTAATGACTTAAAATCAAACGAATATGAAAATAACGAAAAGAAGATAGTAGTAAAATTATTAGAAATGTTTTCGGATATTGCAACTCTCTTGCTACAAATAAGAATGGAAAAAGTTTACCATCTAGAAAAATCGAATAAAAGACAAGAAATAGATTACTCCAGAATAACTGATGAGGAAAAATACATTCTTGATGAAAAATATCGTGTGAAAAGAAGACTAGAAGAGGTAAGTTCTTTGATCATTAATGGGAGGCCAAAGATTTTAGAAAAGATTTCAGAAACACTTAAACAAAAAAAAGTACTTATAAGATTTGTGAAACCAATTGAACAATTTGTAGGAGTTGATATGTCACATTATGGACCTTTTAATTCAGAAGACATCGCAAATTTACCTCTAGAGAATGCAGTCTCGCTAATAAATAACAATATAGCCACTGAAGTTTTTGTCAACTTTGATTATCAATAAGAGTAGATAAACAAATAAATGAAAATATCATTAAGAAGGATATAGAGAGTTGACACATAACGGAATAGAAATTGAACAATTCGTATTATTTACTATTTATCCAGCTTTAGCAATATTTGTAATTGCATTTATTTGGAGTAAGTTGAACCTAAAAAAATCATTTCAATATCTATTACAAGCTATAACATGCATAGTGTTCGCGATATTATACTATATGTTTATACCAAATGGTGGGGCGCAAGGATTAGCAATAGTTTTAGTTTTATTTAGTTTTATATTACTACTGATGGCTAGAAAACAGAAGATTGAACCAGAAGAGAATGACAAATCAGAAGTGTTCAAAAAGTTTTCTGTAAGATGATTGAATTTCAGCTTACCTATAATTAGATCTATTGTAATAAATATTAGAATTGTAAGAATGAAAATGTTCTGTTTCTGATTTTTCCAATCTTAATTAATTCGAATGTACTATTCGTACAATATAGATATATACTTTTTTTAGACAGATTGGACTTTTGTAGATTGCTAAAAACATCAATTCATATTTGGTATCTATCATAAATTACGATTTGATGATCTTATAATTTAATAATTTTAGTTCTATCTAATAATTTATTGACATCTAAAATGAAAGGGGATTTAGAGAAATTTAAAAGCAGTACCTTTGAATTATAGAAGAGTTAAAATAGATTTTTAATCCATCTTCAAGTGATTAATCAATCTATAAAAGCAAATATTTTTTCGAATTAGCATTTATTAACCATAATCTAAGAAAAATTTATTATACTTTAAAAAATTTAATCTTATATGTATTGTAACTGTAGATGCATGAGTTGCAAAAGTCCAGACTTAGACAATTCTGAATTTATTGCACCAGATGGTTTCAATGAAGTCCATCATACATGCAAAGATTGTGGAACGCATTTCAATCATCTTGATGGAGATACTTACGATTCGTGTATAGAGTGCAATTTTATAAAAAAATCTTAGAAATTGAATTATGATTTAAAACTATCAGTAAGTTTTTTATGATATATACTTAAGCATTGGTCTGGTTTTACAATAATTATTTTCTCTTTAGGGGTGATATTTTTGAGGGATTTTAGAAAATCATTACATATTTCACATAAATAAACCATTTCACCATAATGTGTTTTTCATTGATATATTATTTGATCGATTAATTTCAAGATCAATACTTTAACTATTTTATTAACACTTAAAAGTAGGAAGAATATTTGTTAATTCATATGGCTGCCCGAAAAAACACATCTAGGAAGATAAGATTAATAAAAAAGATGAGGCAAAATAGACCGGTGCCAGCCTGGGTGATTATACGTACTCATAGACAAGTAAGATCCAATCCGAAAAGAAGATCGTGGAGAAGGTCTGATGTAAATATAGGATGAGAGTGAGAGGTGTTAAAGATTATCTAATCCTGATAGTGCAAATCATGTTTATACTATAAACCTTAGCAAGGCTTGGTTAACCCCTAAACATAAGAGAACTGATAGAGTAATAAACATGATAAAAGAATTTGCTAAACGACATATGAAAAATGAGAATATCAAAATCGATCAGGAATTAAATCACCAGATATGGAAAAGAGGAAAAACAAACCCGCCGAGAAAGATCCGTATAAAAATGTCGATTGATGATAATATGGTTTTAGTTTCATCATATCAGGAATTGGTTAAAGAAAGTACAACCGAAAAGATGGATAAATAGATCATATTCTTTACAAACTATTTAGAATATTATTTAATAAATTTGGAGGTAATATAAGGATAATTAACATAGTTTCAATGACCAATTGAAAAGTGTCAAGAAATTTATCAATTTATCAAATCTGCTAATAAAGAGTATTTTGAATAATTCGAAATTTTAACCTTCACGGTATCTCCTATCTCGATATGAGAGTCAACATCTTTTATAATTACAGATTTATAGGCATAATTTCTTCCTTGAAAATCTTTATTATTTATTTCGTTAATTAACAATTCACCCTTCCAATTTTTCCAGAGAGAATTTCTCTTTCTAGATATTGAACCACATACATTATGCAATATCTCAGATCGATGTTTTATAATGTCTGATCTAACTTTTTTATATCTGGAAGCAGGTGTATCAGATCTCGAACTATATTTTGAAATATTTACAATATCTGGTTGGGTCATTTGAATTAAATCGATAGTTGAATTAAAATCATCTTCTGATTCCCCCGGAAAACCCACTATAATATCTGTAGCAATTGTTATCTCTGGAATTTCTCTTCTAAATTTTAAGACTATATCTTTAAAAGTATCTGCATCATGACCTCTAAACATTCGTTTTAATATTTTCTCACTACCACTTTGAACAGGAATATGCAGGAATTTGTACATTTTCTCTGATTTTTTAAAGAGTTGTAATAATCCATCCGACAAGTCAGATAAATACATAGGATTCATCATTCCTACTCGAATTTTATGAGGTCCAGGTAAATATGAGCATCTTTCTAGTAATTCTACTAGATTTGAATTTATATCCCTTCCATAGCAACCATTATCAGTAGAGGTTAACCATATCTCTTTACACCCTTCATTAACATCACTTTCTAGCTGTCTAATAATTGATCCATTGCGGTAACTTTTAAGCCAACCTTTTGCAATTTTTGTCTGACAAAAAGAACATTGACTTAAACATCCTGATGCTATTTCTATTATGCTAACAATCTTATTTATGCGAATACGTGGTAAGTTAACTTTTTCACTATTAGAATCATTTAGAAATACACCTCTTCTGCTAAGTTTTGCTAACGCAACTACATCTGATATTCTGCTTAATGAATTAGGACCGATGAGACTAGCTGTAGGATTTATTCGCTCTATTTTTTCTCTTTCCGTTTTAGGAAGACATCCTGCAACTACTAAAGGTTTCCCCCTATTAGTCAGATTATCTATTTGATGAAGAATTTTATGTTCTGTAGAATCTTTCACCGAACATGTTACTAAAATATTAAGATCGGATGTATTTTCTTCATCTACTATATTGTATCCTTGCTTTTCTAAGGCACCTCTTATGATTTCAGAATCTGCCATATTGGCGGAACATCCGTAAGCACGAACCCATATATTCTTTACATTACAACCACTTGATTGATTGCGATAAGGAGAATTGTTGCTAGAATGAGTATTTTTATAAATATTTTTTTCGATTATAGCTGATTCATTTTTTTTCAAAATGGAAATTGTTTTTATAAGATTAGTGTTATCGATATCCAAATATACATGATCCAAAAAATACAATACACTATTTAACTATTAATATAGACAGCAGTAATTATACATATTTTTCTTCCATTCGATTATATTTCGAAAGGTTTACGAATTCGTTAAATTCATTAAATGTAATCATTTTGTTTTTCAATCTTTTTGTCATACCAGTTTGTTTCAGTGAAACCAAAACGTTTCTTATTGCGTAAGTCGATGAATATAATGCGGAGAGTGGAAATACCACCATTCTAAAACCTAATTTTTCTAATTCCATTGATGAAAGGTTTGGTGTCATTCCTTCTTCAATCATATTGGCTAAAAGAGGAGCGTTTATTTCTCTAGTAATTCTTTTCATTTCTCCTAAGGTTTTTGGTGCTTCTATAAAAATTACATCTGCACCAATTTTTTGATATTGTTTACCTCTTTCTATTGCTTCATCCAAACCGTATTGAGCCAACGAATCTGTTCTTGCGACAATAATAAAGTCCTTACTTTTCCTCGCATCTATTGCAGCTTTTAACTTTTGAATATATTCTTCCTTAGTTATTACTGATTTTCCTTTCATATGACCACATCGTTTTGGCCAAACTTGATCTTCAAGAAAAATACCACTGGCTCCTATTCGTTCGAGATCATTGACCATCCTCCAAACATTTAGAGGATTACCATATCCTGTGTCTATGTCAACTAAAATAGGAATTTCTACAGAATTAATAATCCTCCTAGCATTGTCTATTGTTTCCCCTGCATTAAGGAATCCAAAATCAGGCATTCCAAGTAAAGAAGCTGATGTTCCGTATCCTGTCTGAAAGGCAGCACTAAATCCTACCTTCTCAGCTATTCGGGCACTTAATGCATCATACACCCCTGGTAGGACGATTATCTCTTTTTTAGTTTCAAGATGTTCTCTGATTGAGATTTTTTTCAATTTTTTTTCATTTAATTGATTAAATTATATAAACGTATTAACATTAGAATTATGGAATAATAACAAATAAATATTGATAATTCTCCTAAAAATTTGTAGAATCAGTTTTCATGCTTCTCATAGATTTCGTAATTAGTTTCTGAATATTTGGAAACTCCGATGTTGCAATTTTTACATGTATAAAATTTTATTGGAGGGTCATGACTGATAGAACCATTTATCCAGATCATCATCGTATCACAAATAGGGCATTTCATAGTCATAACTACAATACTATTATATTAACTGCGTTTAAAAATCTTTCAAATTGACTAGTATTATGAAATATTAATATTAAGATATATTACTGGATTTGACCATTCAACTGTTAGGTTAATGAAATAAACTGATTTGTTAGTCAGCACAAGTCCTATAAGATGTAATTTTATTATTCCATTTTTTATACCTTATTATCATATTAATTTAAATTTAATTTAGGATGTTAATTTAGGATGTTAATTTAGGATGTTAATTTAGGATGTTAATTTAGGATGTTAATTTAGGATGTTAATTTAGGATGTTAATTTAGGATGTTAATTTAGGATGTTAATTTAGTA
>JBHIVA010000053.1:0-13977 GCA_042138015.1 Nitrososphaeraceae archaeon
CATCTTTCTCAAAATAATAATCCGTTGCTATTAGGTTATAATTATTATTACAAAAATCTATGATTAAGGATAAATAATTTCGTTTATGACTATTCTGTATAAGAAATAACTCTGCTTGTTTATCATCACCATTACTTGGTCCTCCGTATCCTAGATGTTTATGCCAATTTCCTAAATAAGCAAGATTATTTTTTTCCATTTGTTTGGTAATATTTATTGCCACGTCCTCATCCATTTCAAAATAGACTGCTGTTCTCTTTGCATTAGTTGAAAACTGTATTATATTTAATATTATGATACATTCTACCATGGTCTTACCGAAAAGTAATCCACCTGTTTCGACTTTTTCGTGTCTGTTACTTTCATTAACTATACTATTAATTGCATCTTCTGTTATGATTAATTTTTTATGTACCATTGTAAAAGTGTTTGATATTAGGAATAGTTATCTTTCCAGTTTCTACATCAACCATATTTTCTTCTCCTCTTTTTTTAAGAATTACCTCTGCAGCTTTATTTTTTATCTCATCTATACCTTCAAAGACTGATTTTAAATCTCTAGGCATTATAAACATATATGTGACTTCATATATTTATTATTTTTCTACTACTTTATTAAAAAAATTAATCACAAAGTATAAATAGTAAAAATTAACAAAAACTAAAGAACCTAATTATTATGCATTGTTTGAAACAGGTGGTTTTTTCTTTAACAAAGGTCAATGCAAAGAAGTTTTAGAATGTTATGAAGAAAAGACTTTTCTGAGTCAAGAATTTATTCTATTAAGAAAAGAGAAAAAACTATACAAGTTAAATTTTGTTATAGGATATAGTTGCTATTTTTGACTTTGCTAAACAATTCCGTATCTAATAAATAGCATTATAGAAGTTGAAGGATAAATTTAAGCAAATTCCATTACAGAATTTGTTTTCTTTCTAACTGTTATCTTTATCATTTAAAACTGTTATAGTTTATTAAAATGTATTTGTTACTATAGATAGTGGTTTAATCTCTGGTTCGGTGGTTTTCATAATACTAGCGTTATGAGTTCCAAATTACATGAAGTGGAAAAATTTTGAATAATTTATTCAAAGATATTGAATATATCAATGTATCCTCTATCTATATACAAAAGATTAATTGCCACTAGATAACAGAACTCGCTGAAGGTTTTCATATATAGCAGGTAACACACATAATTCGACACACAAGACCTTGTCATAGTTGATTGGTCACGTACAATAAAGCGTTAGTCAGTTGGGTAAGAGATAACAGGAGAGTATACATGTATTCAACAAAGCAGTTTCATCTATGATAAAAGCAGTTACTCTTTTTCTCCTAAAAATCTGTAAAGAACCAGAACGTTGAATCCACTCCCAGAGTGCAACATAATTTCTTTTTTGATCCTTAAAAGGTTCTAATGCTTTGGAAGTATTTCGTAAACTCAATCCAAGTACAAATACAAATACATTACATGTAGATGTTCTGTTTCAAATAATCTACTTACAATAGATTATAAATAGAAAGTTCACAGATAAAGCTCTTTCGTTAAGTTAACAGCACCATTCCATAGTCTAACTGTTAGATGATTAGTGGTTGCTATAGGTTGAATTGATTATCTAAATGAATTGAGCAACAAAGCACCTTGAACTAGAACTCTATATAAGAGATAAATTTTATTTAGTAGCATGATTCAAGATATTCAAAAGTTCAAATTTACAATGGTAGTATTTGTTATTTCTGCATTTTTAGTTATACTTAACTTGACAACAATGATTTATGCACAGAACTATGATCAAACTAAGAGTATAACCTCAACGCCATCGTTTTCACAAGATATCACGCTTGTACCACCTAATGACAATTATCCGGAAATTGATGACACTATATCTGCATATGCAAATGATACCGATTGGCAAATCATAACTATGGTTAATGTTTCAAACCATTCTTTACAATCGATACAACTTGAAATCCCAAATCCATTCAAAGGTGATGGGTTTCTAAACAATTCTGTTCTCCCAATTCCATTTGTAATGGATGCGCCACACACATCAATTTACCGTTTTCAATATATCAATATTTCATCTCCTGCAGGGTTGAATGTTCCTTTTAAATATCTTGAAATCGATTGGAACACCGCAGGGTTGCCAGATGGTCCGAATGATTCTTTTATCAATCCTCATTATGACTTTCATTTTTTTACTAACACACTCAACTTTATCAATCAAGAAGTTACCTGCATATCAATCAACATAACATCTGTTGGTAGGTTCTGTGACGATCTTAAAACCGGATACGATCAGATGCGCAGTTTTTTAACACTGCCACCACAAAAATTTATGCCTAGTTCTTACTTTCCAGCGAGTGGGAGTTCTATTGCACACATGGGATTGCATAATTTAGATAGAAGTTTTGATTATACTGTTCAAAACGTTAACAATAATCCTGTTATTATTTACGGAACATTTGGGGGAAAAATTGTATTTTTAGAAGTATCACTCACTTTATTCGCGTTCCAAAACGCAATGAGTTCAGATGTTCCCGTGACTGCGGAGATATTACAACCTGAATCATATTTTTATGAATGGTGGCCTAACACTGTGGAATTAGAATTTGATAAAAATCGTGACGTTTTCATCCTTTCTCTGAAAGATTTTGAATCTCATGTATTAGAAACAAACAGTAATTAAACCAACTAGATAACACACAAAGTCTGAAACCACACCCAGAAAATGATATTACATTAGTTTTTTATTTTTTCAAATAGTAATAAAACAAAAATTAAGAATTAAGAAAAACAATATTGTTTATAAGTCTGTAAAAAAGGGATGTTAAGTTAAGAGTATTTCACCTCCAATTTTGAATAAAATAATATTTCTAACTTTTGAATTATAGAGATAAACAAATAATTTCATCCAATTGTATACATGCTGTAGATCACATTTTATACTACTATTCTTTTTGGTACATGGATAGTAATCATCAAAACATTCTGTTCTATCCTTAAAGTACTGCATCACTCTTTCAATCAAACTCTTATCCAAAGGAGAATGTAATGTATGTTTTAGATGTAAAAAGTTACATGCTTGAGGATACCATGTACCACCATCAGTGTAAACTGTATGTCTACCATATTTAGATACAAGAGATCTGATAAAATTCTCTTCTACAGACATTTTCTTTCTTCTGGTATGGATTCCAAGCACAGATCTCTTAACAGGTTCAATACAGACTAACCAAAAATATTGACCACCAGTCTGAATAATTGTTTCATCTATTATGAATCCAGAAACTAGTTTTCTATTATAAATCTGCAATAAACTAATTCAATTCCAAACAACAACATAACTTCTTTTTTGAAACTTAAACGGTTCCAGTACTTTAGATGTATTTCACAGAATAAACCCCAGAAAGTACATATCTAATATCTTACAATAATACTGGATGTTTTATTTCCGATAAATTTTAACAAGATAGATCGTTAGAATACTACATTTATAGGGAAAGCTATTTCGTTAAGTTAACAGCTCCTTGAAAAGTATCATAAATCAATCTGAAAGAATAATAATTCAAAATAATCAAATTTTTCACATAATTCGTTATTTTTTTATTTATTCGATCTAATTTATTTTGTTTTAAAAATATTGTATTAATAAAATATTATCTAATAAATATTTTATCTGATTTCTAAACTTAATACTTTTTTTTATAAAGTTCATAAATACTTGATGCTGTGACAATAGAACGTTCACAACTATTTCTCTATCATTAACCTGATAGCACTACTAAAATAATGAAATTTGCAAAAATTAATTAAACCAATATTTTATTACAGTTGATCTAGACTTGTTAAAGGTAGTATACAGGAAACAAAATAGAATTCCTATACTTTTGTTATTATTTGCACAACCAATTTTAATACTATTCCTTTTTTTCACATCAGAAGTAGTTGCACAAAATGAATTGTCGGATTCAAAAAACATAGAAACTAACGAAGAAGGGATGGCACAAAATCCTGGAATATCTTTAGAAGAGATTAAGGAATATGCAGAAGTAATTAATGTTTTCCTAGAGATAATAATAATAGTACTTTTGGCTAAAACAGTAAGAGATTTCTCTGAACTAGCAAAGGTAAGTAAATTACAAACGCGAGTACGGTTTAGACCTTGGATAGGACCTCATGGAGGAATAGAATTTATAGAAAGTAATAATGATTCTCAAAGATATGCAATTAAACTAAAAAATTTTGGTGAGATTCCTGCTTCAAATGTCACCGCTTTCTCAAGAATATCTGATAATGTTCCGAAAAGAGATGAAGTTATTAAATTAAAAAAAATCAATTTTTTAGATAATGATAGACAAAAATATGAAATTGACAAATTTACTATAGGTCCACTTCTGCCAGGAATGGAAAAAAGATATTGGATTTTCATAAGAGACGAGACAATAAAAAGAGCTAAAGAAGGAACGTCTAATATTTACATCCTATTTTACTTCTCATATGACTTTAGTGGGGAAAGAAGTGGATATGGGATGATAAGTCAATTTGATAAAAATACTAATACTTTTGTACATAATGAAATGTGGATAGATTAAATCTATTAAACCCTAAAATTTGTAAGCTATATTTTCACAAACTTTATCAGTTATCGTAATCTGTATACTAAATAAACAATCCAAGTGTAGTTTCATGCTTAATTCTAAAAAATAGAAAGAATTTCAACTTTAATATTGATTTATTTTAAATATTAACTCGATTAGTCTGAAAATTTATTTAGGAAAAATTTGAGATTAGTAAACAAACTAGAACATACGGATTAAGATACAATATTATAATATTTTGCATTCAACGAACTTTATCAGATGATCTCTCAAAATCAATAATTTAAGAGGAATTAGATGATATCTCTATTCTACTTCAGTAAGACCGTTTTATTTTCTTATAGGGATGTTGAGAGGTCACGTAAGTTAAGACATTTTTATCTCCAATTTTGAATAAAATAATATTTCTAACTTTTTAATTATGCAGATAAATGAATAGATCGTTCAATTATATACACCTGATAAATCACATTTTATACTATTCTCTGTAAATGGATACTAATCATCAAAACATTCTTTTCTTTTTTTAAAAATTGGATTATTCTTTCAATACTAATTTCTCTAAAAGTGAATTTAATAAATGATTGATATGTGATCAAATACATGCCTGAAGAGGATACCAAATACCACAATCAATATAAACTGTATGTTTACTATTTTTAGATACAAGAGATTGGATAAATTCTCTGCTACAAATACATTTCGAGATATGTGTATTACAAGCATAGATCTCAACTGGTTATATTCATACAAATTCATAACCAGAGAAAATTCATAACCAGAGATGTTGGTCACCTATTTAAATAATAATTTCATTTAGAATAAAAGGAGTTATATCTCTTTAATATAAATAAAAATAATGAAACAAAGCTTTTATCAAGAGAAACAAAAAGGGATTCATACCATATCTATTACTCTATTCATGATTATTAAGGAGTTTTATAGCTATAGAATACTTCTCAATACAACTAATGTTCTGTAACAAGTATTAATTATATCATTTTGGTTTTACTTGTTAACATTACATATAAACAATACATATAAAATAAGAACTTATTACATTTACTTGATGTTCATTTGTTTCGAGGGTGCTGTTAAGTTAACGAAAGAGCTTTAGCTGTGAATGTTCTATTTCTAATCTATGGTCATTAGATTATTTGAAAGAAACAGAACATCCACATGTATAGTAATGTATTCTTTGTATTTGTACTTTCTTGGTCTCAGTCGACGAAATACCTCTAAAGCACTGGAACTATTTAAGGATCAGAATAGAAGTTTTGTTGCAATTTGGGAGTGGATTCAACGTTTTGGTTCATTACAGATTTTTAAGAGAAAAAGAGTAACTGCTTTTATTATAGATGAAACAATTATTCAGATTGGTAATCAGCATTTTTGGTTATGGATATGTATTGAACCTGTTAAGAGATCTGTGCTTGGAATCCATACCAGAAGAAAGAAAATGTCTGTAGAAGAGAATTTTATCAGATCGCTTGTATCAGAGTAATGAAAATCTACCCTGTATATACATTTGAAGGTACATGAGATCCTCAATCCTTTAAATTTCTACATTTAAAACATAGATTGCATTCTCCTTTGGAGCAGAGTATGATAGAAAAATAAAACAGTATTAAAATTTCCATTGTAGAATTTCTGTCTATACCACAGAATTCTTTTATATCGGTTAAAGTCTTCATAAGAGTATATTTATGAAGTTCGTGTAATTTTTTATTCATTGTTTCTATGTGATTATCTGAAACGATTGCTCAAAAAAAAGCATCTGTGAGAAGCATCTTTCTAGATGTTTCTGAAACAGAGTGTAAATAACTTTTTCCTCATATTGTCGAATGAGTAGATTTAAGATATTAAAAAAATAGATTCCCTTCAATTAAATTATCCAGCGGATCTGTTAAGATGCTTATTTACAATTAATTTAAAAGTAAAGATTGATCAAAAAGTAAATGATTTGCTATATTTGATGAGGTAGTTTTATTGCCAGGACTAATTCTATTTAACGTATTACTATTCGTTGAGTTAAGAATATAATCAGAAAAAGAATAATATTTTCTATTTCACTATCATGTATGTTTTTGGAGTTACGATTTGCAGTACATCATTTGTAAAAGTTTTTCTTTAAGCAAAACCATTTTGGAATATCCATTGCAATTGGTCTTTCTAATAAAATTAGTTTAAAAACTTTGTGAAATAGTCACTCTGAGTTGCTCCTCTTAATATATTCAATATATATAATAATTGAAAATTCTTTGTATTGCGAGGAGACAATCAGAATAGGAAAATAATTTTAGAGATAATACATTAATGTCAAGAACTTGTAAATTAGTTAAATATTTAAATGAATGTATCATGCACGAACGATACCTCAATCTTCTACGGATTGACTCTATTTAGTATACCTTGCCAAACCCAATACTCCTATGAAAATCAGCGACCTGAAAAAAATACATAAGGATATTTATCATGACATGTACTAAAAAAGGAACTACCAATACATTGTCTATACATCAATCTACTATTACAATAAATATGAAATCTTCAAAACGAACTTTAATCCATATGATAATTATGATTATACTTTATTCAACTTTTGTGTTTACAGTAACGGAGTAAAATTAATGATTAAATTCTTTACATTTTATATATGTTATGTATTATTTTAATAGCCACATCGTAAGGATCCCTATTTGATCTAATTGTGACTTATAAACCCCTACAATACTCTTGAGAAATTTGAGATTTCCTGTTGCATTAGCATCAAAAAATGCTGCACCCTATGTAATTTTTACATTATTTATAACTTTCCATATTCCCTTAAAATCACAGCTAGCACTACCATTTTCAATGGAAGAAAAAAACGTCCTACCAATAACTGAATTTGTATTATCCTCTCTTGGTATTGCATGACTATTTCCTGTTGCAGATATCTCTATGCGATTCAAGATGCCATTACCTGAAAAAGAGAGTGCAGAAGAGGATAGGTTATCATTAACCTTTTGAGATTGCGGGAAATTGTATATTTCTGTGTAAATCATTTTTTCCCAAACTGAAATTCATTACTTGTTTATCATCAAGACCGCTCTGATTTTTTACTTGTAAAAATATCAATCCCCCTGTAAAATGAATTAATATAAATGCTCCTATCGATATCGCAAAAAAAAGGATGAATAATAAAATCTTCATTACCTATATTTTTTATGTAATATGTTTAGATATATTGGAAATAATACTCTAACGATATTAAAATAGATTATATGCCTATCTATGTATGTTCAAAGAATTAACATCAAGGGACCTCTGAGATTTACCAAATTGTATTAATATTAAAAATTATTCTATTAAAGATAATTTGTTAAAGCTTAATTTAAACTAGCTTATATATTAACTACAAAGTTTTTTATTTTAACTTGTTTAGTTTTATAGATATTGAAACAACAATGTTTTGCCTAAAGATATAATGCTAGCCTTTTTAAGATTTACTGGTAGGTATGTTTTTTTAAGATAGTATATTATAACGAAATTGAAAATCTAATTTTATTAAAGCAGAATAACAGATCGATCTCTATATTTGATGATGTTATTTTTATTAATTATAATTTAACTTTAAATATTCAAAACTGTTTCTAACTATAGTGACTGTTCCAGGTATTGATCTCTTATTGGGAAGAAAAATCTCAAATCAAGAGATGGAAGATAATAACCTTTTTTTACTCATTGGTCAAAGAGGAGTTGGAAAAACAACTTATTGTAAAGCTTTTCTAGCAAACGTTCTTAATTCTAACTCCTATATTATTTACATAAGTTCAAATATCACAGAGAAACAATTCAGGAATTTTTTCCCTGGAATTAATTCTCAAACCGTTCTTTCAAATTCTTTATTTATTAACCCTTTTTTAAAGGAAGAAATAGAGAATGACTCTATTGTAATAAGGGAAGATTCTATTAATCAAAACAAGTTAAATATCGATTCAAAGTTATTTTCTACTTTCAAAACTATCGAGCGAAGATGCTTAGATATATGTGGAACTCAAGTAAACTTAAAAAAAGAAGAATTATTAACAAATGAAACCAATTTAAATTATCAAAATGGGAAACCAAGTGAGAAGGAATATAGTAATGCTGTAGTTGTAGTAGTATTGGATTCTATTTCTCATCTTTGTACGATTTTTGAAGAAAAAGATGTACTTCGTTTCATAAATTTTTTAGCCTTCTTTTTAAAACATAACGGAATAAAAGCAATATTCACAGTCAACAACATCACTCTTGATCAGGGGGTTATAGAAAAAGTGAGTACATTATTTGATACAATATTGGAAATGAAATTATATGAAGATCAAATACCTGAAGATTCTAAAAGAATGATCAGAATATCCTCATTTACCGGTGAGAAAATAGTATCAAACTGGTTAAATGTTAAGCTTTCAAAAGAGGGAAGTCTAGTGTTCTTTGATCCTTTAGCTACAATCAAAAAAGAACATCTAATTTGTACAGTTTGTAAACTGCCAATAATAGAAAATCCAATTTTTCACCAAGATATGGCGTTTCATAAAAATCATCTAGATGTATATATTAGATTACATGGGATTTACGGGGATTCAGGAATAACGAACATCGGACAAAGCATAGTTTTAGACGCGAGTTTTTTCTTTACAGACATAATCGGTTTGTCAAATCCATTATTATCAGTAAGAAAACAGATACAAAAGATAGAATTGCTTAATAATATAATATCTCTTTGTTCTGCCTTCAAAAAGAATATGGATAAAAAGATCCTGCCTACAGGTGATGGCATGGCAATAGGTTTTATCTCAAATCCTGAAGCACCACTAGAACTCAGTGTTCAACTACATAAACAGTTACATAAGGAAAATGCCAATATTTCTGATCCCGATTCCAAATTAGGAGTAAGAATTGGTATTGCATCTGGATCTGTGTTTGTCGTAAATGATATTAATAATAATCAAAATATTTGGGGACCTGGTATAATATTTGCAAGAAGAGTTATGGATATAGGTGACGGTGGGCATATTTTGATTGAAGGAGGTCTGGCACAAAATTTGATAACTCTGGATGACAAGTACAGGGATATTATACACTATATTGGTGAGCATAAAATAAAGCATGGTCAAGTAATGAAAATGTATTCTGCTTATGATCACGGAAACTTTGGAAATCCTCAGCAACCATTAAAATTCAAGTCAGTTTTAGTTTAACGCAAGGTTAATGAATGTGCATGTATGAAATTCTTTTTATATCATTTGAGATAAGATTAGAGATGATTTTAAAGCACAATAATATATTCATGGAAATAAATTGATATTTCATTCACAAGACACATGTTAATGATAAAAAGATAGACTAGTTCAAAAAAATATTAAAAGCAAAATCAATTGAATTTAAGCCATCTTAATTTCGCTGTAGATGAAAAAGGTATTATAAACTATTCGTAAGACCTGAAAATATCCTTTTGATGATGACATGTACAATTATAATGCCTTATTCAGTTCGTTTTAAAAGATAGAATAAGTAAATTTAGCAACTCACAGTATAATCAAATATGAAAGATTTAGAGAAATTTTAGTCAAAACCTTCACTCTCCATCAATCTTCCAAAGCGTTTAAAAAATTTACACTCAGGAACGCAACCCGTAAATTGGTTGCAACCTTTTCCATCATAATATCCTTCTCCACTAGTTCTTCGATACCAAGAACTTTTATGAAAATACCATTGTTCCTTATATTGTTGATATTTAGCTTCTGCACTGATGTAATTTTTTGTAGTATTATTTTCTATTTTCGGAATAGTAATCCTATGCGCCACAGAGATAGAAATAATCTAATATTTATATAACTACAGTAGGATTAATCTGTGAAAAGGTTTAGTAGAAATATTCAGAATTTTTTAATCAAAGTTCATTTACTATGTTATATATGCTGATAATCTAATAGTTTGTTATGCCAGTAAAATAGTAACTTGTAACATAGCCATTATTCCAACTAAATTAAATTCATAGCCGATATTTTATTAAAAATTAGAAATATTGTGAATGCTAGGTGTTACCATATATTTGAATTCTGAGCAAATCTAGTTAATTTAGATCCAGTGATAGATTAGGAATTAGTACTGATATTCTTAAATCTTCTTTCCTGTCGAGAAGTAATTTCCTTTGTTAGATATAAAAGCAAGATAGAAGTAAGAATTAGAAGTATATTAGTTACAAGATTTGAAATATATTCAGAAAAAAAAGATGTACCAATAAGAGGAAAAAATATCGACGAAAGGAAGAGAATCCACCATCCTTTGACTAAAGTACTATCATCAAATGATAAAGCAAGGTTGGATTGGTCTGAAGGAACTTTGCTGGTAAATAATATTTCTTTCATTATAAAATAAGGTTTCCACAAATTAATTATAGGAATAATACAATAGGCTACTGCTTTTAGCGGAGAGAATTTCAATTGAACTTCAGTGAATGAATAAAGATTCTTGTACGATCTGAAAAACCAATATAGAAAAATTAACGCTATTAATAAATAAATTAATGAATACAATCCGCCATATACTTTGAATACTCCCTCTTCAACATTCTGATCAGGTTTTCTTAGGTAGTTTTCTGATTCAGGGTTTAGATTTAGATTTATAGTACTACCGTTTGAGATAAGACTCAAAGTGATAGAAATTAAACTAAAACCAATACCGATATAAAGTGCAATAGATAAAAGTTTGGTGATTTTAATTAGTGAATTATAGGATCTATCAAGGGAGTCCATATTCAGTTTTAAAAACTGATGAATAAAAAGGTAATTGCAAGAATCAATAGTAAATTAAATAAGTCTATAAGGAAATAATACTCACGAGGAAGTTAATTTGAACAACAACCCAACATGCAATGCCCGTAAAACATCTTATAGAAATGGTAAATCTTTTGAAGAATGTAAAGATGAGGCTGCAGTTATTTCAGAGCAGATTGCGCAAAAAATTCAGAATAATGGTGAGGTATCATGGTCATATTTGCTAGAATATGTTAATCATGATGAATTAATCTATAAATTGACTTTGAAGTATCTCAAACAAAAAGGTCATGACATTGGAAATAATAAAATTCCAAGAATTAAATTTAGTAGGATTTGAAATATAATAAATTTAGAAACGTAAGTAAAGTATATTCAGTCCAGTATTGGGAATACAGAATATAAAATTGTTATTTATCTTTGTTCGATAAACAAAGTTCTTGATGGATAAAAATGAGTAACCCTTTAATAAAATAGCTCAACGTCCACTTCCAGGTAATCCTAGTCCTTTTAGTGGTGAGCGATAATCACTTTCCTTCGAAATACCTTCTTTGGTAGTTACGAGAACTTTCCCTATTTCAGTGTCTGGTCTAGGATAAAAAAAGAAAGATTGTCCAGGAGCAAGAGTTTTTAAGTTTTGAACATCATTTTTTCCTAATATTACTTTGATATCATTTAACTGGTTTTTACCGGTATTAGATATTTTGATCCTATAAAAGATTCCAGAGATATCAGTCTGATCTTTTATTGCATCGATTTCCAAATCATATTCGGCTTTATTTAGCGAACTATATAATAAGAATAAAATAATTGACAATGAGACTATACTCACAGATACTAAAATTTTTGAATTTAACAGATTCAAGTTTTAGATATTTGATACCAAAGGTATTAAGTATATTTAATTCAACTTAAAATAGAGAACGAAAAAACTGATATTTTGTATTATGTTCTATTGATTGGTTCTAATAGAAACTCATGTTAAAAAGCTTTGTCATATTTTATCAAATTATTTTTTAGGTTTAATTTCGTTATATATTACAATGCGAGACTGTAATTGTTATCCGTCTTTTAATAATATAACACTAGATCCTTTTAGAGTATCTTCGCATCTTACGATATTAAGATGTACAAAATGTGGTGGAAAAGTAGCGGAATGGATAGATAAAATTACGCCTACGAAAAAAGCCTTTGATCCAGAAATTCAACGATTACTTGTTTAATATCATTTACAAAGTTTCAGTGAATCAATAATTCGATCTATTTGATATAAAACGTGGATGTTCAATTTATGTAATAATGATATTATCAAAATGAGATATTATATTATTTTAAAAGATATTTTTTTACAGAGGTCGAAATTTTTATTTTTAAAAATCAACTTTAACATATAAAGTTTATTTCATAAATTTAATATGCAATCTATTAAATTAATCATGCTCTTGCAAAAATTACTATTAGTAGAACTCTATTAATAAATTAAATCTCTTCAAATGATTGTAAAATAAATATTTCTAGAATTTTCACTAATAAGATGAAATGAATTATTATTAAGATTAATGAATTTTTAATAATACTTTCTAATTATCAATTTCTTTTTCTCTATATTTGTTGAAATCTTTAAAATATGAGCTCATTTTAAATCTATTTTATAAAACGGCTCTCAATCTCATTTAATCTAAGTGAATAACCTTCTATTTTTCGTAATTCAGAAAAATTAGAATCTGTCTTTATTTTATCAAAAAATGAGAGGATCTCCTCATTCTTTACTCCATGTTTCAAATCATATCTAATCCTGTTACAAACTTTATCTAAGCCACCATATCTTTTGTGTAACATTCGTTGATATCGTGTAGCATTTTCAGGAAGGCCAGTTAGATACTTTATAATGGTATTTTCCATATTTTTAACATGCCATTCTCTCATAGGAAAGCTATTGGATTGCAAGTAACTATCATAGTATTTAATTTAGGCCTATATATTAGGACCTTTTCTCAAAATAGTTATTCTGGATTATTATTTCAACATAAAATGTGCCTAATCTTCAAAGAGTGATCAAGTATAAGTATACATAACTTTAGAATGAAGGGTATGAATTCTAAATAGCATTATACTAATAAATACCAAAATGTGAAGGTTGAAATATCTCAAATATTTACTATAATTAACTTTGAACAATCTAAATTTAAGAACAAAGTTCTTTATGAGAAGTAATGAAGGATCATACGGTGGCGGAGGTTCCAGCCGTAACTACGGAAATCGTGGCTTCTCACCATATAGAAGATATCCTCCAGCACCAGTAGAACTAGATCAAGAATATGATGTAAGAATTGAAGCAATGAGTAGACAAGGAAACGCGGGGATCGCAAGAATCCAAGGTTTGGTAATCTTTGTTGATGGTACCAAAGTTGATGATAATGTGAGAATAAAAATCAAAAAGATTGGTAGAGGACACGCAATTGGAGAAATAGTTTCATCAGTGTCAGCAAAAGAGCAAGAAGAATCATCAGTGTCAGCAAAAGAGCAAGAAGAATCATCAGTGTCAGCAAAAGAGCAAGAAGAATCATC
>JBHIVA010000054.1:0-12945 GCA_042138015.1 Nitrososphaeraceae archaeon
AGAGTTACTTCTATATTCTTCCAATCAGTTGGTTTATACCAGTATCCTTTTTCTTTTAGTTCAGAAAAGTCCCAATGCTTTATAATATTCTTTGATAAGTTCTCTTCCAAAAATGCTTTATCTGGTATTATACCTGCATCTTTGGTATGAATATCTATACGTGGTCTTCCAAAATCTATTCTCCAACTTCCATCAATATTTTGTTTTGTAAAAATGTTATCTTTTTCTGTTTCATCTACTTGAACTAGACCATTTGGATTAGTAACATTAAATCTATATGTTTCTCCATTTTGTTTAGTTTGATATATTTTTGGAATGTCTATTTGTTTTATAGGAAAGAAAGATAGATATACAGAAGGATCAAGTTGAGCGGCAGAATATAAACTATCTTTATTTTTGTTACTTTTTTTCTCATTACCGTTTTTGTTATCCTTTTCCTTATTTTTTTCTTTATTGCTATCTTTTGTTTGTTCTTGTTCTTTTTTTTCTACTTTCTCATCTATTTGGTTTTCTTCCTTATCTTTGTCACTATTTTTGTTTGGTTCAGCATATAGATATAATAAGTGAGTAAATGGATGTATATAATCAATAATAAATATTACTAAAATGATGGTAAAAATACAAAATAGTATCGAAAATAATTCGATTTCTATATACTTACAATGCATTTTCTATCTAATATTTATCTATTATATATAATAACTACCGATATGTATTAGAGAATTTTGTTCGTACCAATTTTGATACTAAGTAGGCTAGTCTATAATATATGAATACATTTAAAAAATTATAATATAAATTTATGTAAAAATGTTGCAATAATTCTTTTAATCACTTTGTGCATTTTAACATAATAACCAAATGATACTAATTAATAACAAAATTATAAATTTTAATGCTAAGAAAAAAAATGTTTTATATTATGATTCTATTTATGAAATCTTTCTGTCTTGTTCTATATTAGGATTAATATTTTTTGCAGGTTTAGGAATCTATTTTGTCCAAAATGAATGCAATATTATTATCATAAATTCGGCATGGGCTGTTGAATATATCAATGGAACTGATAATGCAGATAATATTACTGGTACGATACATAAAGATATCATCAAAGGATTTAATGGCAATGATATTTTGATAGGTAAAGAAGTAGGCGATGATATCAGTGGAGGAAGTGGAGATGATTGGATTTATGGAAATGAAGGAAGAGATGTTCTCTGGGGAAAAGCAGGAAATGATCAGGTAGAAGGTGGAGAAGGAAATGATAGAATATATGGTGGAAGAGGAAATGATGTTTTAGTGGGTGGTCCAGGCAAGGACACAATTACAGGAGGTCTTGGTAAAGATGTCTTTATATGCGGAACAGGAACTGACATAATAAGAGATTTTAATACTACTCAAAAAGATACACAACCACAAGGCGATTGTGAAAAATTGAAATATGATGATACAGAATATTTTGTTTCCTTACAACAAAAACAAGAAAAAGAACAGCAGAATAACTTCATTTCAGAAAATAAAAATCATCAAGAGAAGATTGAAAAAATAGATACAAAAAATGATGATAAAAATTCAGATAAAGGATTCTTTTTTGGTTTATTTAAATAAAATAATTATCTTTTATTGATTTTAAATATGATATTTTTTATTTTGTAATTAATGTATGCTATCGTATAAATAGTAAGTTAAAATCTTATTCTAATCTCTTTCTGGTATTCATTGGTTTACAGTTATCATTAAAATAATATTATATTTTTGAAAATTTAATCACTTTTTTGTACCATCATTACTGTCAACAGAAGTTTAGAAGAATAAGTAAAATAAAGATTGTATGGAGTCGAGTAATATATTAATATGATGAATATCGCAAATAGAATAAATTTTAAATAAAATATCTATAATCTACGATATATTACATGTTTGTTTATATGTACTATTTTATATCATTTGATAAAAGACTATATATTTTATTACACAAGATTATTAAAATTAATGAGAGATACACAAACTAATGAAATTGAATGGTATTTACGTGATCATTTTTTTCGAAAGTGTAATCAAGGTATACAATATCTAAATAAAGAGTCTCTCGCAGGCGAGATGATTAGTTTGTATTTAAGATATAGAAATTATAATTTACAGGATATGAATGATATTATAACTACTGCCGTAGAAGATCTAATTTCCCGTCAAGTAATAAGAAAGATTGACAGTAATTTATTGGAATTGACAAGTAGATTTTCTCGTTTACAATGCTCTAAATGTTTTTATATTTCTTATCTGAATAGTAATGAACCAAGGAATTGCCTGAGATGTTCGTCTAATGAATTGCATGATTTCCCAAAGAAAAACGGCTGAATTATAATTCTAAAAACCTTTTGGTAAGTCAATATACATATTCCAAATCCTGCTTGTTATTAATTGCTTTAATCTCTTTTCTTATATATTTATGACATAAAATTTCATTTTTTAAACTAATTCTTTTGATACTTATCTGAATAACTTATAATATATTAATTATCTAATTTTGAATTGTCTTATATTTATAAAGATTAAATTCATAACGAATTGAGAGCATTGAAGGTATGGGATTCGAAGTCTTGACTTGAATCCTAGGTTTTCTAGAATTCATATAAATATATAGATGATGAGATTCTAACCCATAAGTTCTGGTCATGGGTTTAAGTTAAAATATGATTATCATTATTTTTTTATAATTATAACAGGGATATGGTCTATAAATATTGCAAAGAGATAGAGTTTACCTTATAATCGATATTTTAACAAAATTAATCGAATATGGAGAACTTAATCAATCATCTTTATTATTATATTGCAGATTAAATTTGACTAAGCATAAACAAATATTTGATGAATTAGAGGATAATAATTTTATTTTAAAGAAGTATTCACATATAGGAAAAAAATCTACAATTTCTTATTCTATTACTGCTCAGGGAGTAGAATTTTACAAGAAGATTCTAGAACCTTACGAGAAATTTTTTCCACGAAAATAATTTTATTATATAAATTATTCTAAAAAATAGACTATGATTATAATTAATAGATGAATAACTATTTGTTATTGTTATTATTATCTCCTTTATCAAGATCAAATTTAAATGTGCTAGAAATATGTTGTTCAATATCATCCTTTTCTTTCTTGTATGATTCATATTTTTTATGCCATGATCCTATTTGTTTATATTGAATGATTCCAGTAATAAAAAGAATAGATGATATTATTATTACAGCAGACAATAATATAATTAGCCCAAATCCAAATTCATTTTCTGCTTCTAATATTCTAAAGAACGATTGATGAGTAACAAGATATATTACTAATGAAATAGCAATTGGAGCGAGAATAATTGATGAAACTGAAACTCCTATAAGAAACTTCCTAATTCTGTGAATCTGCTCAATAAAACTATCTAAAAGATAGAGAATGTTATTTCTTTCAGCATTCATGATTATATTCTCTTATTATTGTTTATATTCAATATTTATATTCCTCTTTTTCTATTTTATTTATTGTCGATAATAAATTCATATTGTAAACAAATTAAATTGTAAGAATTGAATAAAAATGATTTATATAACTTATAGTCATATGGTTTCCAGTTACGTAATTTTCAATTATTCTGCATACAATGTTGATTGATTTAACGAAATACACCATTCTTTTTATAGATCCATTATCTGGATATAGCATGCTACGAGTGTATCTTTTAATTAATTGTAATCCAGAAATTAAATATGAAATTGTGAATTATTTTGAAAAATTGTATAATGTTATAAATGTAGATATTACTAGTGGACCATATGACATTGTTGTAGAATTAATATTTGAAACAATGGAAGACTTGAAAGAAAAATTACAAAAGAAAATTATGAATCTTGACAAGACAGCATCAACTTTAACTTTAATTCGATCTGAGGATAATTAAAATATAAAAAATGTTGGAATAACTATGAACTATTATAATCATTATTATCTAGACGTTCAGCATCTATATCTAGAAGAATCTGGTAATGTTTTGTATATTTGCTTTGAGAATCTCTGAGTGTTTATGTTCTACTAATTTTTCATATACTGTTTTTTGGTAATTAAACAAGGCTGACTTATCAGATGGTTGTTATATAACAATATGAGAATATATATGAAACAATAGTTTCATTTTGTCTGGATGTATTAATAGAGTATTTAAAAGAATCAGCCCATACCCAGAACGGTAACTGGTAATACCGTACTGGTATGTCTTGGATATGGACTGATTGTTGACGAGTCCAGTATTGTGGGTTTGGATAGTTCTTTTGGTAGAATTTGAGAAAGCCGGATTATTCTTTCTAATTCTTTAAACATCATATACTTAATCCATCTTTTATTTAACTTTACTAGAACTTGGTTAACTCATACATCTTTAGTTGTTCTACGTGTCTAATTGTAGATAAACTATCTTGTTATCTGAATATTAAATTTATTTTTCTTAAATCTTTCTATCTCATTTTATTACATTTTAAAGAACCTACGATTGAGGTACAGGAGTTGGGATTCGAACCCATAAGGTATACTTGGGTACGAGGATCAAACATATATCCTACATGAAATAGAACAACATCAAAATAAATATTTTCAAAAGGAAGATTTTCTGTATCACCATCTTACCATTTTATGTCACCTTCTTCAGCAATGGATGCTTCTTGCTTTGCTCGATCCAATAATTTAGGAGTGATATTCAATCCTACAACTTTTGCTCCTACCTTTCTTGCTGTTATTGCACTATTTCCCTGCCCACATGCCAAATTAGACACATGATCCTTTGAGTTAACTTTAACAGTTCTCATTAAGCGAGCCTACCTAGGAGGAAGAATAGTAGCCATATCATCATAAGAATCTAGAGTCGTTATGGTCTTGGAATTTAGTTTAGCATTTTGAAAATCATTCATAGAAAATGTTTATTTTAAAAACTTGTAAAATTTTCAGGAATGAACTTTTATTCATATATTATATTCTCAATTGCTAACCAATTTCTTATCTCATTTGTTGTAGTTAAGTAATAAGCTTCACAAAATATTTTAAATATCTATTTGGAAGCTTTTACAATAGTAAAAGCAGTTTAAATTTAGCTGTGGATTAAAACTTTTTATTCGGTTCTAGAGCAACAGAGATCATAATAACTGTAGAAATAATATTGACCTTTTCTTCAGATTTCAAAACCAACTTCGTTATTCAGATTAGTAAATTCGATAAATTAATTTTTTAGTTATCTGACTTATCCAGTATATTTTTCTTTTTGAATTTCTAATATGAATTAATTACGGTTACGTAGAAGAAAAGGAACTTTAAAAATTAAATACTTCTTATCTTATTTTTAATAACATATTGACAACAATCAATATTCCAAAGTGGAGAGTATCTGGAGATTGGTTTGATGTATGTAAGTGTAATATACCTTGTCCTTGTTTATTTGCTCAAACTCCAAGTTATGGGGACTGTGATGGTGTTTTGGCTTACCATATTAATTCTGGAAAATATGGTGATACAATACTTGATGGATTAAATGTATTGGCATTAGCAAGTTTTGAAGGTAATATCTGGGCTGGTAATACCAAAGCAGATATCGCTATTTTTTTCGATGAGCAAGCTAACGAGGAACAACGAGAAGCTTTACAAATGGTTTTTAGTGGAAAGGCAGGTGGTTTTATGGCTCAATTTGCAAAGCTTATAGGTGAGAATCGAGGAATAAATTTCGCTCCTATCAAGTTTCAAGTTGCTGAAGACCTTTCCTATTGGAGTGCGGAAATTCCTGGAAAAGTTTTTGCAAGGGCTGAAGCATTGACAGGGCCTATGACACCACCAGGTAAGAGGGTACAGACAATAAATGCACCTGGAAGCGAAGTAGGTCCAGGAACAGTTGCTACTTGGGGAAAAGCAGTATCTGATAAAGTTGATGCTTCAGAAGTTGGTTACAAATGGGAAAGAAGTGGTAGGTCAAGCAAACATATCAAATTTGATTGGAGTGGACCATAATTAATAGTAAATAATTTGTAAGATTTGCTATTTTTTGGCGTATTGGATGGAGTACTTTAAAGTATTTGCTAACAATATAATTTTTAATCAGATATCATCAAATATACCAATATGCTAATATATTAATCATTTTATGATATTACAATGAATTTCTATGCTTTTAGTAACTTAATATAGACAAATTTTTACTCTTATTTTGTTTGAATATATTAGTAAGTGTTAATGAACATAATCATTTTTTATTTGTCGAGTAAAAAAATTTAAAAATACTAGTAATTATTCAGTATAATTTAATTTTTCTCCCTCAAAAAGAAAAGTATTTTTACAAAAAATATTTAAACTTTAGTAATTATTTTTTATATTATTACCACAATATTTAAGTTACTTTGTTGATGAAAATTATTATGAATATTTATACTATCGTTCTCGTAGTAGTAATTTTCATTGTATTCCTTGGATTATCCTCTAATGTTTATGCCAAAGAATATGTAAATGAAGAATATGATATAAAATTTGAATATCCTGATGAATGGGGATTAACCAAAACAAATGAAACGGTATCATTTTTTGGTGAATATGATCGGATACTGTTAGCAAATTTCTATCCAGTTCCTGATCCTAATATATCGAATTTTGTTTCATTAACAATATATACTAATATTACTAATCCAGATAATTTTTTAAAAATAGTTAGAAATGAACTTAATACAGATGATCTAGATGAGAAAGGAGATACAGAGATTTTGAATATAAAAAAATATAAGAATATCAGAGGGGATTCAACTCTCTTGATAAAGACAATTTATACTCCTAAACTAATAGGATTGCCTGAAGATGTTGATTCATCACATGATGAAAGAACATATATGTTTTTTCATGAAGATAGAATTGGTTATAAAATCATTTATTCTTTACCTCTAGATATTGCATACAAATATCAAGATGATGTCTTTTCCATCGTACAGCAAATTAGGGATAATAAAAGATAAAATATCAGGCTCTGTTAACTTAAGGATAATGTAATCTCAAAGTCTACTTTTTCTAATATGTTCTATGCTCAATTTTCGTAGATTTTTTAATATTTCCTTCTTGAAATTACCTTAACTTAACAGAGCCTTGAATTTTGAGCTTGAATAAAATATAATGAGGGTTGCAAGTTCATAGCTAAAAGATGTGACAGAAACAGGATAGAAGTGCATAAGCCAATAACAACAGTAATTGATCTTAATGCATTGGTCATTTATTATTTCACCATATTCCTAATAATCTGAGTGCTAGGAGTAATTAGCTTTGTAAATTCTTCATAACTGTTTTGACATTCTTTATCACTAGACATCTTGGTTACAAATTCATCTCTGTGGTTTTGATCTCTAAGTGACAACATATTTATCCATATATTTTCATCTTCACTCGCCAAAATATTTTTAGAAATATTAGTAAATCCTTCCCAGCTAGAATTCCTGGTAAGCAAAAAAAGGTCATACCCTACATCTTCTTTTTTAAACTTTTCAGCAGATTTTTTTTCTAACTTTAATAATGCTTCATAATTCTGTTTAGGTGATCGGCTAATCATAAACTCTACATAACTTCCCAAGATATTTTTTATTATTTTCTGTGGTATCCATATTGACTGTCATATATGTTTATAAATATATAAGAACTATTTCGTAGGTAGAGATTTATTCATAAAATCATCGTAAAGATACAAACCAAGAAATAATATATAATTATAGTTATAGTTTAAGATGTTTTTTCATAACTAATCATTTTTATGAAATAATTTTCATATTGTTATTTATTATATATTACTGCTCTAAACCGAACTTTTCCATTTGCTAGATTGTCATATGCTTACCTATATTTTCTAAAGGGGTGGAAGCCATTTAGAAGCAGCTTTTTACAATATGAATACGTTTGGAAGAATAGTTCTCTGGTGCAACCTCATTATATTTAATCAATTATAATGATGATAATATAATAATAAAAAAACAACCTTGTCTTCTATCTGCAACAGTTGGGCCCATCAAATCTCAACTTAGCCATATCCTATAGACTTAAACTCCAAGGATTTCTTTTTAGTGACCATCATAATATTTTAAATGAGTTTCAAAGTAAAATATCAAAAGGGATTACAGAGAATAGAATAAAGTGGAAGGAAATTGTTTATATTGGTTTAGAAATGCACCGAAGTCATTTATTAGATTATTTAAAGGAGTAAATACTGTAAGACACTTACCAAGATCATAAACAATATTAATACTCTTCAAGAACATAAACATTTAAATAATTAATTAATTATTTAAATATTTAAATGGAATCATCGTGGAAGGCAATCTCTGATGATAATAGACGTCAGATATTGCTTTTACTAAAGAAAAAAGAAATGACTCCTACTGAAATAGCAAAACATTTTAAATTCTCCCAGCCTGCGTTGTCTTCTCATTTACGAATTCTCAAAAGTTCTGATTTGATTAGAGAAAAAAAGATTGGTAAAAATAGATTTTATTCACTTAACACAGAAAAAACTTATGAAATGATGAAATTTTTTGCTAGTATGTGGGGATATAATTTGAGTAGTTTAAAGGAAGTACTGGAGAATGAACAAAAAAATGAATGATCTCATTATAAAACAAGAAATAATCATAGATACATCTATCGAGAAGGTGTTTAGAGCTATCACTGATGCAGATCAACTAACACGATGGTTTCCAGATGTCACCATATTGGAACCAAAGGAAGGCGGAGACGTACTATTTACATTCTTAAAAGATAAATCAGATAAGTTGGATAAACATTTACATAAATTAGATAAAGACTATCATGTAGTTGGAAAAATAATCAAAATAGTTCCAAATAAAGAACTTTCCTATACCTGGAAACATAAAGATATTCCAGATTTTCCGGAAACTATAGTATCTTGGCAATTAGAACGATTAGAAGAAAATAAAACTAAGGTAATTTTAACTCATACTGGATTTAAGGATAAGGATAAAAAAGAATACAATAGTCATACTGAGGGATGGTCCTGGTTTCTGGTACGCCTTCAAAACTATGTATCCAAAGGAGATAGTAAATAGATGATAAATTTGGGTAATCACAAAGTTGTTTCCGAAAGTGAATGGATAGAAGCTCGTAAAGAACTGCTTAAAAAAGAAAAAGAATTTACTGTATTACGTGACCAACTTAGTCAACAACGACGAGATCTACCTTGGGTTCAAGTCAATAAAGAATATGTATTTGATGGATCACAGGGAAAACAGACCCTGTCAGAACTTTTTGATGGACGAAGCCAGCTAATAGTGTATCATTTTATGTATGATCCTACATGGGATGCAGCATGTCAGTCATGTTCTTTTTGGGCAGACAATTTTAATGGCATAATTGTACATTTGAACCATAGAGATGTAACCATGATAGCGATTTCTAAAGCGCCTTATAGTAAGATAGATGCATACAAAAAGCGTATGGGTTGGGATTTTAAGTGGGTTTCTTCTTTTGAAACCGATTTTAACTATGACTATTATGTATCATTTACATCAGAGGAATTAGAAAAGAAAGAAGGTTTCTACAATTTTATAATGCAGGATCCAACTGTTTCAGAATTGCCTGGAGTTAGTGTCTTTTATAAAGATCCATCAGGTAAAATATTTCATACATATTCTACTTATTCACGTGGAATAGATATATTGAATAATACATACAATTATCTTGATATCGTTCCAAAGGGACGTGACGAGGATGGTTATGACTTTCCTATGGCATGGGTTCGTCGTCATGATGAATATATAACAAAAAATAAAGATGTTGATGTATGAGATGGATGTATGAGATGTTCTATATAGATTCTATCAGTCTGTAATTACCTCATCTCATACATTGAAGATTTAAATTCAATTTAATTAACTTACAACAATTAGGGAACCGTGATGACTTCACCGTGAGTACACTTTATGATATCAGAATTTGCTCTAAAAATCTTGATTATGATTTATATACATAGTACACATATCAATATAGAATATTAATTTAAATGATTCCTGATAAAAAATATCAACCTTTTTTATTAAAGACCTTTTTTGATAAAGAATTTAAGTTGTATCTTTTCTAACTTTTGAGAATAATTAATCTTAAATATTTTCAAGGGTATAAATAAATTGTAGATTTTGGGAGATATTTATTTCTTCAAACATCAATTATGTATAATAGAAAGATACCTGTAATAATCGGAATTATTATGATTGTCATCTTAATTATTGACCTATTGTTGTAATTGTTACTGTTATCCCTACTTTTGCCGAAGAGTGTGTAATTGAAGACTATGGAATAAAATTCGAGTATCCTGATGAGTGGCGTGGATGTCAGGGTCCATATAATATTGAATATGGTATAGAACACGATAAAATACCTCTTTCAAATTTAGATACTAATAATACAATTTTTTTCTTCTCTATTGATGCATATACAGATGTATCAAATCTACAGGATTTTGTAAAATACATCAAAAAAGGCATCTTGCTTTGTACTAGAGATGGTTATGAAAGTTGTTCCTTAGCAACACATCATGAAAATCATATTGACTCTATAAAATACATAAATGAAACAGATTTGTATCCATTTGCTGAGATAAACTTTCGTTCTCAAGTAAAATCTCTTGGAACTGGTGATATACAAACTTCCTACTATGTCGATTCTATTTTATTTTATAAAGACGGATTAGGATATGCATTAGAATATCGTTCAAATCCGGATGAAAGAGATAAATATATGACCGATTTTTATGACTTTGCTACTCAAATACTTAGAAACATAAATAATTAGTTAGTTCTTCATAGTAGTTTACCAACTAACTTTCTTTGTTTCTCTTATTGGATAATCTATTGTCAAAAGATAAAATAAAGTACTTTCCTAATCTCTAAATGTATAAATTACGATTTTGAACACAATCAGCCCATACCCAGAATGGAACTTGGCAAAACCGTTCTGTTAGGTATTGGGCTGATAACAATGATTGAGGATTGTATATATGGCTATGGCTGGTATTTTGTGTGTCCTTTTATGCTAGTATTTTTGCTAAGTCTTTAAAGGTCATATCTATTTAATCAGTTCTTTGGTCAACATGTTAAAACTTGGTTGTCAACGTCCGTTGTTATTCATCCTGCTGTGGTTTTTGTAACATATTCGTGTTAGATGAATCTAATTTGCCCTTTATCCCATCAACAGACTTGATAGAGTCTCTGAGTAGAGACGTATTAGTCAACAGATCCATTTGTACTATAGGTGTCTTTGATGAGGTATAATAGAATGTACGTACACATATCACATATATATACCAATTTTATAAAACAACCTTACTAAATATCCAATAGTAGTTATTTCCTAATAACATTATATTAATAGATTAGATTCTAAAAATAGGTAAAGATTCTTCGTATTTTAGAAATATCATATGGGGGTTACTTTACCATTGAAAAGTGAGAACTTTAAAAACATGGATTATTCTTGATGGTAGCAGCAGTTTTAGTAGGCGGAACTACTTTTTCTTTAGGTGTTCCATCATCCTTTGCTCAACCATACTATGAAGATCCATATGCACAAGATCCATATGCTAAAGACGACAGGAAAAAGGCATCAGATGTAAACATACAGAAAATCAAATGTTTCAATAAGAATACTAATGTCAATGGTGTAGATGTTAACCAAATCCCAGATCAGAATGGTCTAGCAGAGGTAGAAGCACAAGGACTAGAAGGAGGAGAAAATATGGCAGCAAATGCAATTAATAACGGAGAAGGTAATGGTCTCAACCTAGACAGGAACCTGGTAAACTTTTGTATAAACGATAATGACAATGGACAGGAACAAGTGCAGCAATCAAATGGATTAACCGTAGGTAGTCTGTATATAGTTGAAGGACCGGTCGTAAACAATCAGTTCCCTAATGGAGCAGAATCTATTGCAAGTTGTGACGCCGGTGACTTTGTCATTAGTGGAGGGTTCAACTTTATTCCTGAGGGAGAGTTAAATGATTTCGATTTTATAAACAATCTCCCTACTGCTACATTAGATGGATGGTCTGCTAGTTTCGATACAGGTCTAGGTTCAACGGTCCCCGCAATCCAAGCAACTGCTGTATGTTTCGATGCCCAATAGCCAATCAACCATTTTTTTCCCTTTATTTTATTTCAATTCTTAGTTACTTGATATTGTGACCTTTAGGCCCATTTTGAAAACAATTGGAAAAGTCTTGAATGTCTATTCTATAGTAAAATCCTAGAATCTTTTAAATCATATTTTTATATACCTATTGCGCTAATGATATATCATGTATATATCTGGATAAAGTATGTCTTGACAGCAAGTCCTGAAGTCTTCGTAAATTGTTGTATAGAGTTGTTAACCTGATCAAACCCCTGCTGTTTAACCTGAACTACAATGTTGGGAACTGCTGAACTGCCTGCAGACATATCTAAACTCTCCTACCTACATCTTTACCGTTTTATTGTTACCGCTAGAGTGGAGGAATTCAATACAACGTTGTAATACAATATCATGATCATAGTGTAGTTCTGCATAAGGAGGAAAGAAAGTATCTTTTACATGCTTTAAATCCTGATAGGTTATCTCTTCAATATGGATTTGTGATTTAGTATCTTCACTTGAGATTGGTGAAGAGGAGAATGGATCAGTCTTGCGTCTAGATTCCTCTCCAATCCTTTCTATATCTGTGTAATCTACTTTCTCTATGTGTCCAACATTTTGATTATTATTATAATTATTGTTAGTTCAAGTAATTGAAGAAAAGCCATCACCAGGATCGGTGACTGAATCATATTTTTTGTACGAACTATCTGAAGAATATGATTGAGAAATACTGTACAAAATAATAAATCCAGATACTACACTTCTTTATA
>JBHIVA010000055.1:0-12288 GCA_042138015.1 Nitrososphaeraceae archaeon
TAGATTTTTCTTTTTCTTGTTTAGATTCATTAAATGTTTCTGTATTTGATGCTGATAACATGGTAGTGATTGATGATGGTGATATCGATGGAGAATTATTGGTATAAAATGAAGTTTTTTCTGAAATAGCATCTATATTTAGAATTGATTGGTTAGTAATAAAAATGCTGAATAGAGATACTATAATGCTAAATGTAACGGTTTCTCGTATGAGTGAATTGTTATTGATCATTAGTAACTTTTCTATGTCTGATTCTAATAAATAGATGGTTTATAAAATTGTTAATTGTATCGGTTGCAATTATGTGTAATTAACTATATAATTATCTAGTTTATCCACAAGTCAACCAACTCTTCTAGTCATCCATTACGAGATTCATCTAGTTGATTATCACTTTCCAAGAAATGTGATAATCAACAAGATCTTGTGGACTGATTTTTAGATATGTTTATTTTTAACAATAATTGAGTATCATAGTTCATATTTTATTAATTTTCATAGATAAAAATCAAAATCAAATATTAGCTATTTTGAAAATGTGAATTTTAGTATAGAATTAGTAATTTCTATTTTTATATGTTTTTCAAAAAATTCGTGAAAGATTAATTCTAGTAATTTTTTATGATACAATGACCAATTATATCCCAAGTCATGTTTCAATACATAGGTGTAAACGTCATTTTCATTTGTATGATTGAATTCTATAAATGATCTTTTCATTCTTGTTTCGAGCCACATTAAAAAAGAATCGTAATCTAATTTCATTTTCATGAAAAGTGTAATATCTTTTATCATATTTTTTCCAAAATTAGTAGCTAATTCAGATATCTCTTCATCATTCATCATCTCAAAAAGAGATGATATCACTTGTTTCGCCATAGGAATCATGCCTACTTTAGGTCCATAATAATCCCATTCAACATGATTTCTAATGATTTTATTGATTAAAGTATTAAGAGAAATTCCTTGCTCTTCTGATTCTTTTTCAAGTAATTGTAATACTCCTTGCTCGATTCTGCAAGTAAATGTAGTAGTTTTAATTTTCATAATTAGAGATTTGAATAAAATTCATTTGTATTCAATTGAAATCATATTATTATTGTATTTTATTTCTAATATCTCTACATTATTTTCTTTAGAAATTAATTCAAATATTGTCTTATGGTATAAGGACCAATTTTCCCCCATATGATGTTTCATTATAAACATATGTCGACTATTTGAAGTGATAGTATGATCTATTTTGATTGGGGAATTTTTCATCCTTATTTCAAACCATCGTAGAAATAATAACCAATTAAATTTTTTGTTCATAAATAGATACATATCTAAAATTGCATCTTTTCCAATTTCTGATGCTAATTTAATTATTTCATCTTTACTCCTTTTTTCAAAAAGTTTTTCCAAAAATAATTTAGGTGTAGGCATAAGTCCAACTTTTGGTTCATATAAATACCATTCGATATTTCTTTGTAGAATTCTATTAATAACATTGTTTAGACTAATTTTCTCATTGTCTGCTTCTTTACGTATAATTTCTAGTAATTCATTATCTACACGAAAAGTAATAGGTTGCAAAGTTTTTGCATTAAGTTTGTTATCTGAATCCATATGATTTATTTGGTTTTATAGTTATATGAATGTAGGTTAATATATAAAAATTCTTTTCAAATAAATAATTCACTTGTATTTATAAAGAAAACAAAAGATTTAATCCGTTTTTAATCGTAGAAATATCTATCATCTATCTTTGAATCAATAATCATTGTAAGTAACCATTACCAGTCTTTTACAAACAAGCAACGAGATTGTTAGATATTATTTTGATTCATCCTAATGATATATTTATTTACCATCCTTAAGAAATAATTAACTGTAAATTGGCTGGAAATATGATGATATTGGCTTATCAAAATAATAGAATATATATTTTTTATTTAGTATCAAATGTTTAGTATTTTAATTTAGATTTATAAAGTAATTCACCATAACAATCTCAAAAATAATTTAACATATGAATCAATATATTAGTCTGTTGATGTTGATGTTTTCAAGTATACGTCTGAATATTCCTATAACAGGTATAATAATAGAAGATATGAGATAGATGTATACTTGGATATTTGATTCTCCTAAATTTATAGAATAATATTTACTATTTATAATCCACCAGTTAAAAATACAATCAATACTAATTTATGCAATCGATAAATTTAAATTATTTATCGAAAATTTAACAAAGACTATTAGATTTGTTTCTCAAATCTTTTGATTATTTGATTCTTTACCTTAATTTTATACTATATTAAATTATTATTTTATGTATAAAAATAGAAAAAAGAAAAAGATAATCTAAGAGAGATTATAATAATATAATGATTAGATTTGACATCTGCATGGGAAGAGACTGATGAATGGGGACCTGAAAAGATTTTGCAAGTTTACGATCCGGATACTGGAATGAAAGGAGTACTGGTTATTGATAACACTTCTAAAGGTCCTGGAAAAGGAGGTATACGATTTGCTCCAAGTGTTACACCATTAGAAATCTTCAAACTTGCCAGAACTATGACATGGAAATGTGCCGCAGCAGGTCTTCCATTTGGTGGTGCTAAAGGCGGAATTATTTCTGATCCTAATATAGTTGACAGAGTATCTTGGATGAAATCATTTGCTAAAATGATTAGACCTTATTGTCCCTCTCAATATATAGCTGCAACAGACGTAGGAACAACAGAGCTTGATATGGCGATCTTTGCACATGAGATAGGTGATATGCGAGCTTGTACTGGCAAACCATCTGAACTTGGAGGTATTCCACATGAACTTGGAACTACAGGTTACGGAGTTAGTGTAGCATTACAAACTTCTCTTGATATACTAAACGATTTGAAGATAATGCATGATACAGAAAAGAACCAGATGAGAGTCGTTATTCAGGGTTTTGGAAATGTAGGATCCTTTGCTGCTCGATTCCTTGATCAAAACGGAATTAAGGTAATAGGTGTAAGTGATGTGTCAGGGTTTATCTACAACAATGATGAGGATAATGGTTTGAATATTCCAAAGTTAATGAAAGATATGAAAGGTAGAGGAAAACTTTCAGATCTAAAAGATTTTGGATATGATATCAGAGATAAAGATGAAATTTTTGAAACTAATTTAGATATTTTTATTCCTGCAGCTATGGGAGGTGTTATAAACAATAAAACTGCATCAAAATTACTTGGAAATGGTGTAAAAATGATTGTAGAAGCAGCGAATATACCTACTACAGATGATGCATGTGAATATTTGTATCAAAATAAGACCTGGATCATACCTGATTTCCTAGCTAATGCTGGAGGTGTTATAGGTTCTTTTGTTGAATATCAAGGAGGAACGGAAAAGGGAGCCTTTGATCTAATTGAATATAAAATAACCAAGAATCTAAAAGAAGTGTTAACAGAGGCAATAATGAAAGAAGAGAATCCAAGACAAATAGCTACTAAACTATCTAAACAAATAGTATATCGAGCAATGTTGCTGAGAAAAGGTGCTATAAATGTTGCACGTGAAGCTTATGATAGAAAAGATGGAATCTCAATATAATAACAAGTAACTACTAAATCGAATTAATATGTGTAATATTATAAATATCATATATTTTTATACAAATTGCATATTATATTGAATCGGTTCGGTTTTTAAGAATATGTTATTAAATCTAGCATAAAGAAATCTTCAGTATGGAGAGATTTTTACTTTTATTAATTATATAAGGAAATGAAAGAAATGTAAACAAATTAAAATTATAGTAAATTATACAGTCAAATAATTTTAATAGGTAAGTATATGTACTATTTTATTAAACACACAAATCATCAAAAGCTTATTTAGTAGGTAAATAAATAAAATTATTTTAATGAAATTACTCTAACAAAAGGTTTTTCTTAAATATAAAACTGATTATGTCCTAATAGGAGAATTATATAGTACAAGAATGATATTTTAATAAATTTATGATATTGAAACTATTAGACACACAGAATTATTATAAATTTCCAGATTCATATTAGAATTTAAATTTAGAAGAATTTTTTTATCTGTATTTATATGAGGGAATGCTATATTTGAGACCTGTATCTCAGGTTATTCCTGCAGATTGAACAAAGATTTTTTCCTTTAAAATCAGTATCATATAATGAATTACTAAAATGCATAACACATCTTTTATTCTCACAATGAGATAAACCAAAAGAGTGTCCAAGTTCATGTATTGCTTCTTTAACAATTCTCTCATGAAATAATAGTTCATCAGATTTTAGGCCATAGAATTCTCTTAGTCGTGGAAGATATACTGCTGCTATGCTTCCTCCTATGTATGCCTCACCAAATACAAAATTCAAATCATTCGAATAAGCATCCATATCACAAATAAGTAGAATTTTCTTTTTTTTTGTTGGTTTTATTTTAGTTAAAATCCAGTTTAACAAGTCAGGTGATCTAATCTGATTTCTACTTTTGTCAATAAAATTATGAATATTAAACTTTGGCATAGAACCAATAGTTATATTGGAACCAGAAAATTCTTGTGATATAAAATTAGATAATAGATTCAAAATATCATTAGCTATTTCTGTTTGAATAGGTTGTATGATAATTTGCATACATATTATAATAATTATTAGTAATTAAAAATCTTAATAAAATCTATTATAAAAGTAAAATGTACTTGTGGTCTGTATACTTTTCAAAAATAATGAATATACAATTCTTGGTAAGCTGCCTTCTTTGCATCTGGATACAAATGTAATATTTATCTTTTAATTAGGTGTTTATCTATTAAATGCCAATTCGTTTTTTAAATCTTTTTCTGATTTTCTCGTCTTATCATAAAAGAATTGAATTACAAGAGCTGTAGCAGTTATCAATAACCCACCTACAACACCTAAAAGCATGAATTCACATCCCATATGATACTCTATATTATACACTCCTGATATATTTTAATCTAATTCTTTAACAGGTCTAAAATTTGTCTTACGGTATTTATAAAAAATATGATAACATTATTTATTTAAATAAACTAGACGTTCCGTTAGGAAAGAAAAATTTTAAATTAAATTAAAGACATCTACTAAATGAGTATATAACATAATAGAAAAGTAGAGTATATTTCTACTAAATTCTTCACTTAACAGAAACTATTTTTTTCGTTATCGCTATCAATTTTTCTCTAAAAGATAAAATTTCTTGTTTTTGCAGAACTAGAATGTTTAATTGAGATGTTTAATATTTATGAAGAGTAGATTAGCGAAAATACTTTAGATATTATTGAAAAAATCTCCCTAACTGTAAACGAGTATATTTATATACGTATTCCAAGACAATAAAGAAACGAAAGCAGGAGTAGAGGAGATCCTTTTTATAATTAGTTTAAATTTTAGAAAAAAGAGAAATTTATTTATTTATTTTAAAAGAGTTTATTATTATTTTAGCTTCTGGTAAATATCTGTCATAGTTTTCCTTTGATCCCACATATTTAAGTTCATAAGCTTGATTGTCATTTATTGTCCATATGCTGAAAATTTTGCTTTCAATCTGAGAACTACTCTTCTTTTGAGAATCTACTTGCAATTGTTCAATATATTCTAACTCATGAGCTGGGCTTCCTGCAAATTCGATTGCTCTTGAATTTAAAATAGATATGCTACTGTTAAATAGTCCAGGATCCTGTTTTTCTTTGATAAATCTAGAAGTGAAATTATCTAATGTTTGTTCATTTAAAGATAAAGGATAAAAATTTATCGCTAGGTATGGCAAATTATAGATACCTTCAAAAAAAATAGATCCCAGTTGAGAATATGACATTGTCATAAGGGGATTTTCGATTAAATTCGCGGTTGAAGGATATTCGAATTGAATTCCAAAATATTCACTTTTAAAAGTCTCTGTAACTTTATTTTGTATTGATTGATTCAATTTAGGTTCAGGTTTAGCTAAAACCTCTTTTATTATACTATACTCTTGATTTTTTATAGAAAACTCTTTATTTATTTCCGGATCCTGAACAAAAAAGATAGATGTTATAATAAGCATAAACATGATTAGTATCATAATTGATGAATTAAAAAATAAAGAATTTATCGGTTTTGAGGTCATTGGAATATTATTATGTCAATGTTTAAATATAAATTCTTTAAATTATTTGATTCATTAACGAAAATAAATTTTACCTATATCTAAATGAAAATAAGGTATATTTGAAGTATTGTTATTTATTTTATTTAGGTTTATTGTATCAGGTTATTGTCTCTACTTGTATAAAATTAAAGATTTGAACTCGTAGTATCTTGTAATTCAATTTCTATTGTATTTAAAATATAAAAAAATTTGACAACATACAAAAATTTATTGGTAAAAAAAAGGATATTAAGATATTGGTTTTTTTACTAGCATATAGTATATGCTATATTTCTGAATAATTCTTTAAACCTTTTTATGTCTGAATCATGTTTACTCTTTTCACTATTATATCCTTCATAGTCATCTGAGTAGTATTCGTTCTCATAATATTTCTTGTCGTCGTTGTTGTAGTTATTGTACTCACTTGCATCATATGAACTTGTATCAGAATATTTGTAGTCTACGTAACCAACCTCTTGGTAATTATTAACATCATAGGAATCATCATTGTTATAGCCTCCATAATATTGATGTTTATTATCATAGTGGTTTTCTATTTTATCTAGATATCTTAGTAGTGTTGGTAGAATATCATCACATACCTGTTTATCATTTCCTCTGTATTGGTCAGTTAATAGATACAATGCCTGATGTAGACTAGCTATTAACGTATCTTTACTAGTTTGTGATAATTCATATGAATATGATATTTCCTTGATCAAATGTTTTATTACATTTATGGGATCAAAATCAGAAGGCATAACTCGCATTATTCCCCACAACCCTCCTTCTACATAACGGGCAAGTTTCTGGTCTTGATATAGATAGTCACCGATTTTATCTTGCAATCCTCCTGCACCTCCAACCAGTTCTAATGAATATGATCTAGATGCAGACGTCTGATCAGTTGTACCTCTTTCCAAATATGTTTTAAAGGTTGTGTCAGGTGGAATATCCGATTCAGCAAGTGTTATTGGAGCTGGTCTTTCCATTAAATGCCCAGCAAGGTGATAGACTTTACCTCTTGGACTGTCACCTACATCAGCCACACGTAGAACTGTTGGTTTTCCTACTGGGGATTTAAGAATTGGAGTATCCGGATCACCGTGGAACAAAGAGCTCTGTAATTGAGATACTATCTTTGAAAATTCTAGAGGTCCTGGTTGATTGCCAAATAGTAGTTGTTGTGCTTCAATAAGTCTGTGTATGAATGGGGCAGAACCATAATTTACTGCAGGAAATCCCTGATCTTCCATATCATTTACAGGAGATTGATTACATGGTGTGTCAACTGGATCACCTTCTTCTACTGGTAATATACATAGGTTAGGATCTTCATTTGTTATTATATAATGAGAGTCTCCAATTGCCACTGCAAACTCTCTAAAGTTTTCTCCTGATGGTACTACTATATCAGCAGCGGCTCCTGATTGTATTGGCTGATAGGTGTTTATGTCAAGGTATTTTGCGCCTTCTGGTTCTATTATTAGCATACCGTATGCTCCATGATGTCTGTGTCCTCTAAGGTCTCCCATATCTGTAAGTACATTAATTCCAGTCTTTGCTGCTTGCCATTCATATGTTATTTGCTCGCCTGGTCCAATTGTTTGGTCAATAGGATTGAATCCAATATTGGTACCATCAAATCTCCCTACATCATAAAATACGTTATCTGCATGAAGTGAGACTCTATTGGATGTGTGCCATTCCTCTGGATCAAGACATGCGACGTTGACATGCTCGTTACATTCACCAGGTTGTAGAGGATGATCATGAGGTTGTATTCCTTCTACAGGTAGCTTGTTTTCAAGGTTGACAACTACACAATCACCAACGTTTGCTCTTATTACCAAAGGTTCAAGGGGTTTTTCTCCAGACTTTATCTTTTCAAGATCTTGTTTTAGAACAAATATGATTCCTTCTGGTATTTTATCTTGATATTTGTTCAGTATAATATCCTTCTTTATTGCAACAACATCAAATACCTTTTCTTGTGCATCAGGTAAACAAGAAGTTGGAACTGGTGGCATTAAACCTGCGTTTATAACGTCCTGCATACTTATTGGAACTAACCCTGTTGGAGATGTAACTTGTTCTGTAAATGCTGTAGAACCTTCAGTGGAGGGTGATGTAAAGTTTGATTGACTTGTTTGCATCTGTCTCAAGTTTGCAAGATCATCCATAGAAAGCAATACCGCTCTTTCTGTATCTGGATCTATAGATTCTATAGGAATATCATCTATTACAGTATCAGGTGTATCGTCATCTGGTATTACTTGTTGTACAGACAATGTAGGATCATCATTAACTTCATTCACTATTGTGTCGGCATTGGAATCCCCATTATCTACATTTGGTGTTGTATCACCCAAAGAAGATTCTAGATTTTCGCCAGTATTCAAGTTGTTGTTGGCAATGTCAACACAGTCTACAGGTTTTATTCCTGGTAATGGAGCTAATTCAACATTACTGAACTGTTGATCATTTTCCAAGCTATCCTCATTACACCATACTCGTATCAAACCCCACATGCCTGCAAAGATATCATTTGTTGCAAATGAACTATACATGTAATCATTTCTCTCAGTAAGTGAGATCGGTGTTGCGAATTGGAATGTAAACTGTTCAGCTACTCCAACTGTCTGTGCCTGAAGACCTAGAAATGGGGGCACAAACCCATCAAAACCTGTTGGGTGTAATCCATTTAATACAAGATTGTGCATCTCTTCATGTCCTGTTTGAAGAAGTCTTATTTTTACTGGATCGTTAGCGTATGCCTTGAAGATGTGTGTAGATGGGTCTCCGTGTACATCAGAACTGAATATGAATGCAGGATCATCACCGTTTCCATCCTGAATTCTCTCCCATAGTGGCTCATTTCTGTAATTGATAGACATTACACCATGATCATGGAAACTGCTTGGAGGATGAGCACCAATATTCAACCTATCATCAGCGTTGGGATCAGATGGTGGATTATTTTCATTGATATTTGCAAGATTGGGTGACATCATATTTATAGGATCTCCATTTTTGTCATACAATTCATTAAAGTCCTGGTAGAGCATAACAAATTCACGGTATGGTTCAAAGTCAGCGTGTTTATTTGGAACAACCATTATTTCTGAGGATGTTGGACAATTATCTGGACATTCCAACTGCTCTCCTGTCTCAGAATCAAGCCATACAGAGTTCTTTGGCTCTACAACTAACATGGCCCCTGTTCCATGCATTCCTTTTTCTATACCTGTGATATGATCATGGAAGAATATTGTCCCTTCTTCATCAGCACTGTATCTGTAGCTGGTCGTGTCTGGAAATAACTCATTTGCGTTATCTTGATTTCTACTTCCTTGGAAATAATCATAACCAACATCTACTCCATCAGATCCTAACACATCAAAACCTACAAAGTGTATATGATTTGAAAGTGTAGTTGATTCGTCGAATCCAGGTTCAGGTGTCAGCATGTTTTTAAACGTAGTAGTAACACATTCCCCAAGTTCTGCACGTATAATTAAAGGTTCAATTAGTTCGCCCGCCAGGATTTTTTCTAGGGTCTCTTCTAATTCATCTTCTAACACGAATATCCTTCCGTCTGGATCATGATGACCGAATTTATTGTAAGTAACGTCAGCTGTAATTGCTACAATGTTGTAATGACGTTCTTTAGCATCAGGAAGACATGGATCATCGTATGGTGCACCTGATTTTGACAACTCGAATGGATTTGGATCCGGATTTCCCTGTTCTATTGCTCTTTGGTAATAGTTTGTTGATCTCCATTCAAGATCAGTATAATCTCTTCCCCAGGGATTATGAACATCTGGAGCTCTTTTAGGACTCCCATCATCGTTGGATTCGATAAAGTATGGAAATCCTGGTTGGTCAGCATCTGCTATAGGAGTTTCATCGTTAGAGTCAGGTAATGGTAACAAAACAGGTCCTACAGGTCGTAGAGCATTTCCACCATCTGGTGCTCCATTTTCAACTATCTCTGCAAAAGGACTTGTTATTCTATCTAGAACACGCATAATTGACCACATTCCCTGACCATAATGAGGGAACAGGTGACAGTGGAAAATAACATCACCTGTAAAATGTTCATCATCTTCAGCGCCGGTCTGATATCCTGCACCACCAGCTATAAGAGCCTGTGCATAGGTGGTATCAGGATTAATAGTATGATCTCCAAAAGCCAAACTAGTGGGTTGTAGAAATTCGTTACCGACACCAACTGTTTGAACATCTATAGTAGGTGAGCCTCCTCCAAATGATGGATCTGCCTTCCATCTATGTTCATGAAGATGGTGAACATGGTTTTCTTCTGTTTGACCACCTACTGTAATCAACCTGACAGGATCTCCCGAATATGCTGGAAATACTAGATCCCCATTACCAGGATCTCCAAATGGCCAAGAATTATAAAAAAAGTCAGGATCGGTACAAATTTCTTCAGCAACTCCAGCATTACAATGATTTGGAAAAGCGGGATTAGTTCGAGAGTCTATAGTATCTCCTCTATAATTCATAGTATACATTGCTGAAATCTCACCGTTAGGAGTTCGTGGAGGATTTCCAAAGGGATCGACTATTCCTGCTTCATCATGATAAAATGCAACAAATTCCCTCGTACTTTGTTTTATACCGTCATCGTAATGTATATCCGCCTTGACACCACTTCTAAGATACTCACCAGTGAAAGGATCTGTCCAGTAAGCACCTTCAGGTTCTACAATAAGGACACCAAATAACCCATGCTGACGTAATGATTTTAGAGCTTCACCAGCCCATTCTCCCAATACTGAGGTATCAACTTCTACTATCTGTCTTGCAGCATCTGAGAAAAAGTTGGCACCTACAACATCTGGAAACCATCTATACTTTATAGTCTCACCTGGTTTTGCAGTAGAATCCTCGTTAAATCCTACAAAGCTACCATCAGATTCGATAGGATCCAAACCTACCCCAGATGGATGTATAGAAGCATATTCTTCTCTTAAATCATTTGTAAATTCAATCTCTACACACTCGCCAATATTGGTACGAATGGCAAGAGGTTGAACTTCAGGGACTGTCTCTCCGTTGGTAACATCAGAATTCGCTACTTTTTGTAAAACTTTATCTTTGTCTTCTTCTAACACATACATTCTGCCATCTGGGTCATGAAATCCATTTCTATTGTAAACAATAGGAACTTCAATTGCATGAATTCTAAATTTTGATAAATATTTATGAGGAATATTTTTCCCATTTAAACAGTCATCCCGTAAAGGAAATTTGTCTGGAATAATATCATCAGGAAAAGGATGGTCTTCTGTTGGTTGATTAAAACCTTTTGGTAGTTCATATTTATTCATTACATCGTCATAATAATCCTCATCATAATCCGAATAGTCATCGGAAGTTGCTCTAGCAATAGATGTAAAAGGAACGCCTGATAACGCTATTATAAAAGAAAATAATATAGACGTTAATAACTTTTGTTCTCTATTCAATTAATCTCTCCTCTTTTTCAAGCACAAGGCTTTGCATTTTAACAAAATACCAAAAGTGGAATTTAGAATATATTAGATCGGTCTAATTATTCATTTAAATTTTTATACGATTATAAAAGTATATTTAGATCAATAGCTTTATACTTGATAATTAAGTTCAAATAATAAAAATGATTATCATATAAAAATACTTTTAATATTAAAATAGCAAAAATGGTTGTGTTAAGTTAAGCAGTAAAAGATATAGCTGAGAATGTTCTATTTATGGTATAAAAATTAAATTTGAAAGAAATAGAACATCAACTATTGTTGTAATGTATTCCTTGTATTTCTTTGTCAGTCTACGAACAACATCAAAAGTACTATTAATATTTAGAGAGGATAAAAGAAATTATGTTTCTGTTTAGAACTGGATTCAAAGGTTTGGTTCATGTCAGATCTACAAAAGAAAGAGAATATTTGCTTTTATTATAGTGAACCAATTATTCAAACAGGAATTCAGCATTTCTGGTTATGGATCTGTATTTATTGAACCAGTTCAGAGATCCGTGCTTGGAATCCATATATCAGAAGAGAGAAACATGTTTGTAGCAGAAAATTTTATCAGATCTCTTGTATCCA
>JBHIVA010000056.1:0-11611 GCA_042138015.1 Nitrososphaeraceae archaeon
AGGAAGAAGAGAGTGATAAAGCAGGGGATGAGGAAGTAACAATAGAGGAAGAAGAGAGTGATAAAGCAGGGGATGAGGAAGTAACAATAGAGGAAGAAGAGAGTGATAAAGCAGGGGATGAGGAATGAAAAATAGAAGAGTGATCGTACTATATTGGATAAAATGAAGTAAAAGTTGGATTAATTCTATTTTTTTGTAAAATTAAGTCATATATGCTTGTCCCTGAAATATTGAAGATATTGATCCCCCTTTTTTTCACCTTGATTTATTAGTTCATGAATTGTTTTTTGAGAAAAGTCAGCATTTTTCATTACATGTGGTGATTCCATTCTATTTCTGCTTATTTTGGTCACACAGTGTATTTCTGCACCATAATTGTTTATGAGTTTATTATATTCTTCCTTTATTAGTTTAATTTCAGTATCTGTATAATTACTGGTATGATTATTTTGATTAGTTTCCCATTCCCGGTAAAGTTTTTCTATTAATTGGATTTGACTAGTTATTAATCTGCTTGTTTGAATATCATGTAAGGTTTTATCACTAAACATTATATCCTTCGCTCGATCCTGAACCTCTGTAAAATTTGAAGGTAAACAAGTAATTTCTCTAGGGTAATTTTCAACTATGAAGATATGTTTATCATTACGAGGAGATGATTCCATTATTTCTCGTAATGGAGTATTACTTAATAAGCTCCCATCCCAAACGTATACACCTTTTTCTACTTCTACCCATGGAAATCCATAGATCGGATAACCACAGCTCGCTAGAAGATGTTTACTTTCAATTTTCATTTTAGCACTATCGAAAATTACTGGTTCTCCAGTTAATACATTAACCCCTGTTACCACCAATCTAATAAAATTTTGATGATTTTTTGATTTGGGTGAAAGTTTGTTATAATCTATATATTTTTCTAAAGTTTGTTCCAGAGGGGAATGGTCATAGAAGTATGTCCAATTAGAAAAAAAGTAATTTCCAAAAAATGTATTAGAAATATCTTTTCCTAAATACGGAAATGGTTGCAATGTGTTCCATCTGGGTGTAAACATTTTCGGTACTCCAAAAAGAGAGGCGTTTATAGCAGCTGAAGATATTTCTATCATCTCTGGAAATTCATATGAAATGAAATTGTTAAGATTAGGAATATTTGATTTTTTCAATTCATTTAAACCAAAAAATACTTTATTAGGAATAATATTCAAATTGCTATCAGAAAGTTCCATCCAGAAATCTTCCAAGTCTTTTGCTGGATTGTTATTTTTGCTTCCTGCTATTATTGCTCCATTGATTGCTCCTATAGAAGTACCTCCAATTAAATCGATTTTTAAATTATTTTTAGCAAATACTTTAAAAACACCACAAAAGAATGCACCCAATGAACCTCCACCTTGAAGAATAATAACATTTTCATCTTCTCTTGAAGAATCATGACTTGGTTGACTCTTTTCTACTACATATTCTGAAATATCTTTTACCTTCTCCAATATATTTTACAAAACCTGAAAAAACAACCAATTATATAATTCTTTGAAAATTTCGATAAATAATACTTGATTAAATTTTAAATAATTCAATAGATGATTAGGAAATTTGATATGGTTAAATGAATAAATGTTAATTCGAAATAATCTTATTTTGGAATCTTGTAAATTTGATCAAAATAATGGTTATATTGTTTTTTTTTACTTTGGTGGTTTGATTCTAGATATAATAAATAATCTAATATCGTGTTATTTTGTTCCTTGGTATCTACTTACTAAACTACGATAAATATTTGAACAAAATAAAGTTATTATTTAACCACAAAACTACCTTCCATTATAATATCTTTTAATGGTTTCCTATCCGAAGGAAACTCTCTTTCTTGTAGCTCAGTAGATAACAGATCTTTATTCCCTTGTTTCCCAACAGCAATCATAGCGAGAATGTCAAAATCAACAGGAACATTTAACTCCTCTCTTGCCTTTTCATAATTAAATCCTTCCATTCCATGTGTTGCTAATCCTTGATAAGTAGCTTGTAAAGCCAAATTTTCCCAAGCGGCTCCTGTGTCGAATTGGTGTGTTAGAGATGGTTTTTTGTTATATTCAAAAGTTTTTCTCGATATCACTAAGATTAAAACAGATGCGTTCTTCGCCCAGGATCTATTAAAGTCAATTAATAGATTGAGAAATTTATTCCAATTTTCAGTATTTCTTTTTGCATATATGAATCTCCATGGTTGACCATTAAAAGAAGAAGGTGCCCATCTTGCTGCCTCAAATAAACGATAAAGTTCTTCATCTGAGATATCTGTTGGATTAAATGATCGAGGTGACCATCTATTGAGAAAAAGTGTATTAACATTGTATTTAGATTGTCTCATATTTTTACCTAATTCTTGCATATTCTATTATAGAATACAAGTATAATATAATTGATCTTAAATAATCTTATAAATTGTCATATTTTAATGGCCAAATGTTTATTTTATTATTAGTTAGTAATTTATTCTAAGAGTTCAGAATAGAGGGATATTGTAATAATGTTCCTAATACTTATAATATTAATTGCTAAAAATTTTCAGATCATCATATGTTGATCATTTCTATAAAGGACACCAACAAAGCAAGAGCTTAAAAGATATAAAAATAAAAATTATAAAAAATTCTCTATATCACACCACTTAAGTGATATAAATAATATAAATACTCCACTTTAGATCTTATATCATATGTCAAAAAAATAGAATTGTAGTATAATTAGAAAATAGACAAATGTGGAACAAGATTTTATATTACCAAATAATGAATCTTGGATGCAATAATTTACTGGTTAAAAAACTACTCACTTCTATAACATATCAAATATAGTAATAAAATTGTAAAATAGAGTATTACCTAAGGCAAAGATTATAAGACAGCACGAATTGGAGAGGCAAGTTAATATGGTAATTTATTCTAGATAGCCATATTTAGATAGTAGTTATAGTATTTTTCTGTTAATGATATTAAAAGATAAAGTGACTTTAATTACTGGTTCTACTCGCGGGTTAGGTCTAGAAATGGCTAAATATTTTGCTGAAGATTGTAACGCTTTAGTGGTAGTATGTTCTAGAAATTTAGAAAATCTGCAAAATATAAAAAATATTATTAAAGGTCAAATAACGACTGCAAAACTTGATGTAACTAAGATAGAAGACATAAAAAATACTATTAAAATGATTGAGAAAGAATATGGCAAAATAGATATATTAATAAATAATGCTGGATTTGAATTTGACAAAAAAATCTGGTATAAAAATTTTCATGATGTTGATTTCAATTTTTTTGACAAGATTATAAAGGTAGATCTTATGGGTTCAATTATGTTATCTCAACTAGTAATAAAGAATATGTTGAAATGTTATAATAAAAGTATATCATTTGATGGAGTGATTATTAATATTTCATCCACTCCTGCAATTAACGGTCATATAGAGGGGTCACCTTATACAATTGCAAAAGCTGGAATTATAGGATTAACAAAACATATAGCTCGAGAATATGGAGTTTATAATATACGCGCATATACACTTGCTTTGGGTAATATAGCTACAAAATCGACTTACTATTCCATGGATAAAAAACATCGTTTCATAGCAAAAAAAGAAACTTCATTAAAACGATGGGGTAAGCCTATAGAGGTTGCAAAAATAGCTGCTAGTTTAGCAAGTAGTAATTTCACCTATGCTACAGGGAATACAATTGTTATAGACGGGGGAACTATCATGATTTAATATTAAAAAATATGTAGAATTAAAAAATAGATAGAGATTATTTTATAATTTAAACGATCATTTAGTAGTTATTTTTGAATTTATATTACCTTACTAATCTAATTTATTTTCTAATAAATTTTTAAATTAAAATTAAGGTAACTCCGGAGAATGTGATTCAATTGAAACCACTCTCCGGATACTGGAGCTTGGATGATTGAGGATACTTATAATTTATAGTGCAACAAAGTTTATTACGATATTATTTTAGAATCAGGTAGATATCAGAACCCGATGAGTTTATTTATTAGTTTATTGTAAAATGAAAATTTTCAGACAGAAAAATTTACCTGCAATAATCTAAAATTTAACAAATGTTATAGAAAATAAGATAGATAAAACTGAACAGTAAATTAGATGACCTAATAAACTGACAATAGCTGGGCCATGTCCTAAAGGATGTCTCCAAGGATTAAGTCCAGTAATAGGTTTGTGAATAGGAATCAGAGTTATAATCCAAAGAAAAAAACCATATAATAGTGCAAGTATCAATATTGGAATTAAGTGCAAACTAGGGATGAATATCAAGACCATTAAGAAACCTATTCCACCAAGGCCACCATTAATAAAATGCAATAAAAAGATACCCCAAAAATGAATGATATTATCAGGAAGTTTCAAAATTCTAATTATCAAAGCCTGATTTTCATGCCATTCAAGCACGCCTGTTAAATTCCATTTTTTCCAAAATGGTATTTCAAAAATAGTCATAACTAAGGTTGAAAAAACTCCAGTGAGAAAACTTAGTAGTATCCAATAAGTGTCAAATTGCAAATTCCATTTTCAGACTCTATTAATTCATATTTAAATTTTTTTAGAAAAAACTGTAATAAAGTGAAAAGAAGAGAAATAAGTATATTAATTCTAATAATGTATATCTTTTCCATCGTAAAACTTTGATAGTTATTAATTTAGTCATAACCTATGAAAGTTAATAGAATTAAATTAAATCATTTAGTTTAACTTGTCAAAACTACGAATTATTTGAATGATGATACTTCAACTCTGTTACGTTAACAAATTTATTTATTAATAATCGTTAATTAAGATGAGATAAAAGTAGATAATAAGAATATATGTATATATTATATCATGAAAAATTTTCTGTAAGTCGGTATCACTTTTAATAATTTAGAAATCTCTTGATAATGAGTCTTATATAGAACAGCGAATAAATTGATTGAATATTGACTAATGATATATAACATTTCTATTATATTGTGTGGATGGGTAACAATAAGAAATATTTAATTTTCCTTTACATACCGATAATCCTTAAATTACCTTTTATTTAAATAAGAAAAAAATTTTATGTTACAAAAATTAAAAATTCGATGTATTAAGATATCATTTAAAAAATTCAATGCAAATTGTAGATCTAAGTGATAAATATGAAATGAACTGAATCATAAATTGGATTAACCACCGAAGATCAACATCTGAGTATGATTCATTGAATTAAATAGATTTAGTGTGCTTTCACATAAATACATAAAAGAGAAAATTACAATGAAATAGGATATACGATATCTTATAAATTTCAAAATATGTCAGAATAGTTTTAATAGATTTAACATTAATTAACACATATCTAATAGATATCTTAAATTTGGTATGAATTTAATAAAAATACATTCAGTTTCTCACATATACAAAGGCATTATTATTAAATTAATATTTTAGATAAAAAACTTATTGAATTAACCGAATATATAATAATTATAAAATATAATATCATTGTAAAATTCTTTATTTAACATTATTTCCACCCGTTATATAATATGATAATAATTTAAACTAATTAAATTATATTAATGTTTAAATTTGATGATTAAAATGTATATTTTATAGAACATGATTTGTTATATTTGATGAATAATAAGATGAGTTGTTAATTATATTGATCCAACCTAAGGCCAACGCATTTATTATTTTTTTAATCCCATCTATTTTTGCTTTTCATTACAGTTTTGTTAGTATTGTATACGGACAGGTTAGCGAAGAAATTCCATTCGAACAAGAAAAACCTACAATTAAAGTTGATATCGAAGGCACTACCAGTAATGATAAAATCAAAGGAGGAGATGGTGATGATGAGATTAATGGTAGAGAAGGTGATGATGAACTGTATGGAGGGAGAGGTGATGATGAATTAGATGGTGATGAAGGAAATGACATTATAAAAGGAGAACATGGAAATGATGAACTTCAGGGTGGTGAAGGAGATGACAAAATTTCTGGAGAAAGGGGTAACGACCTATTGATGGGAGATGAAGGAAATGATAAATTGAATGGTGGGAAAGGTGATGATAGAGTTGCTGGTGCTGAAGGGGATGATGAAATAAATGGTGGAGAAGGTTATGATATATTGGTCGGAGGAATTGGAGCAGACATTTTCATTTGTGACGAATTTGATCAAATAATTGACTTTAATATTGATGGAGGAGACAAAATAGAAGGTTCATGTGATATGATAGATAGTTTACCTTCAGGATTATCTAACACATCAGAAATCATTAATTCTCAATAGACTGATTATTTCATCATGAATTCCTATAAATAACGATTAATCTAAAAGATTAGAGATAGTCTTTCAAGATTTAAAATAATTTGATAAAAAAACGATAAAATAGATATATCAGTTCTCAGAACTACTATCCTAAAAACTATTATAACCTATTAACAAGAATAGTGAATATGAATTTTGATAATTTGTGTAAAACAATAATAGATATGGATACAAATATTAGATTTGCAGGTATATGCGATGAATCTGGTGAGATAAAATATGGAGGTCAGAGAGAAGGGTTAGAAAATGTTTTAAACAGTGAAGAAACTAGGAGATCAAATCTACAAGCTCTTGCTCGATGGGGTCTCCGAAAATCACTATCTCCAAAGATCGGAAAAGGAAAGTATGCTATGGCTGAATATGAAAAGATAAAAAGAATAACGATACCACTCGAAGACGAACACCTTTTACTAGTCACCACTGAAGTCGAAGCAGATCATGCAAAAATTATTAATAACATCATCAAGTTATTAAGTGCATAATAATATATGGTAGAGGTATTCGTCTTAATTACTTGCGATTTTGGTGAGGAAGAAAGAATTATTGACGAATTGAGCAAAATAAACGAAATAAAGACTTTGAGCAAGATAGAAGGCCCATACAATATTCTTATTAAAATCGATGGTGAAGATATAGATAAAATTAAAGAACTAGTTACCGCCGAGATTAAAACAATTGATAAGATAAGACATACATTGACGTTAAAAATCAAAAACATATAATGTAGGGATTAGTAATTACTAAACGATTCAATGTAAGAATGCTTTTTCCCTCCATATTCATATAAAATTTTCTGCCTTTGCTACCCACTTTCCTGATTTTTTACCAAGTATGAGATTACCGACAAGATTACCTTTATTATATACTTTAGCAACCTCTTTACTGGCCCCTATTAAAGAGAGAAAGAATGAATCTTTTTTATGATATCCAGATTCAATCACCTTCATGTTGAGTTTGTTACTAGTTCTTTTAATGAGAGTTCGTGCGAATGACCATTCTCCCTTCCAAGAAATAACTTGAAAATTACCAAATTTTATAGTAGATAAAATATATCCTTGAAGTTTGGCTTCAAATTTTTTTTCATGTTGTAATGCGTAAGAATTCATCCATTGTATTGCTTCTTCGGCTTTTCTTTCTTCTAACGCGAAATTATCTACAGTTGCCAAATTACCAAAAGGAAAAAGAACAATGTAGATTAAATACTTTGATATTATTTTATTATCTTATAAAATAGACATATGAAAATTGAAAAGAAAATACATTTATACAAAAAAGGGATTAGAATGTTCGCAGTTGCTGAAAGTTTTAGAAAAGAAAATTCAATGTCTATCATTGCTGGGATAGTAATGAGAAAAGATCTCATAATTGATGGTATAAAGTTTGGAAAAATTACCATTGGTGGTGATGATGCCACAAATAATATACTAAACATGGTTAAAGATTTAAAAAGAAATGATATTAATCTCATTTTACTAGATGGAATAATTATAAGTATGTATAATATAGTAGATGGGGAAAGGATTTCAAAAGAAACTGGTACTCCTGTAATCGCTATAACATTTAATAATTCTTTTGGAATCTCCAATTCGATCAAAAACTTTTTTCCGGACAAATATAAAAGTAAAATTGATCTATATAATAAATTAGGAGAGCGTAAAAAAATTATTTTAAAATCAGGAAAACATTTATTCATTAGAAATTGGGGAATAGATATCGCAGATTCTATTTATTCTATTAATTCGTTCCTTATTCAAGGAGCAATACCAGAGCCTATACGAATAGCAAAAATGGTAGCAAGAGCATATCTTAGATTTGATAGGCAAGATTAACTGAATCCACTACTGTTGAAGAAGAGATTCCTGTTTGTTACAATACTCATTATAATAGTTTCTTTTCTATCTTTTCGGTTTAATAAATTCAAAGTATAATATCCTAATTCGTCTCATATCACCGCTAAATGTTTTTAGAAAAGATGTTGCATATTTTTCTGGATACCCCTCAGAGCATTCTACCGTTATATAACCTAAAGCTTCGAAGAAATTCTTCATCCAAATCATTTCATTATATAAAACGTTATCTTCTACTGGTTGAAATAATTCATTTGTGATTTCCGTTATTAGGATAAAAATACCCAGTTGCTCTAATTTATTATATATTAATTTATATAAATTTTCCCACTCGTGTTTATGATTTTTATCTATAAATTTTGGATCTGGTAAAATAGAGAATACTTGATTTATTGAGTTATCCTTGAATAATGGGAGAATTTTTTCAAAAGAACCATTTATTAATTTTACATTCTGACTTTTTATAATCGAGGAAGCCTGTCTAAAATGATCAGGATTAATTTCTATCCCTATAAAAAAGGATTTTTTATCTTTATATGATATATTTCCTAGTAGTCTACCATCTCCCATTCCTAAATCAAGTACTATCCTTCGCGACTTAGGAATTTCTGAGATAAGATCTTCAATCATATTTGTAGATTATCATTCTCAGAATATTATTTTTTTGTATTCCTGATCTATAATAAAATACAATATCATTTTCTTTATGTATATTAAATTATCAAAATGATATTGCATTTTTTCTTATTCGAAATAAGATTTAGAATTTTTTGTGATTATTATGATAGTGTATAGTAAATAAAGCTGCCCCTTTGGAAGCAAGTTCTGCTACTATCTTGTTGTTATCATCACTTCCAATAATTATAACATCATGATCACTAGGTTTTAACTTTTGTACTAATAAATTCCTTATTTCGCTTTCCGAGCTTAAAGCGTCATAGTACGTTCCAGGAATAATAAATTTACCTTTCAAGAAAAGAAGAGTAGTCGCACCCCTAGCACCTAGTTTTATCGCCTCGTCGCGCTGTTCTAATCCAAACCCTATAAGATTAGCAGAATCTTTTAATAATACACAGTAATTGAATTTTGCTAAAGTAATAGAACATTTTGGAATAAAGGTCTCTGAAGGAATTAATAAGAGTAACTCTAAAAGAATATCTTGTCCTTTTTTTGTTAGGACAGTTCCTGAATTTTTGGTCATTATCATTTCACTCATTTTTAGATGTTTTATTAAAGTCTTGATTGATCCTTCACCTAGACCCAATTCTTTGCACAAGATTGATCTACTGGTATGTCCATAAAAATTAGCTAATTGTAATGTTTTAAAAATATGTACTATTCCAAAGGATAAATTTCTGCTAGGAGCATATTTGCTAGAAATTTTATATAATAGTTTAATTATGTTATGCATGTTGAATCTATTAAATATAATTTATGATATTCAAATTTATTTGTATCATATGCAAAAATATAATGTAACCATATCATAGTATTATAATATTTTTGACGATGTTAATAATAGATTAAAAAAAATTCATCAGATTTTGTTAATATAAGATAACTTATTCGGATTATGAAGATTTTTTCAGTTGGATAAACTAGACAACACTTTATATACTACTTATTAGTATCTTGATGTCATTAATGACAATATCAAGACAGATTCAAGTTCAGGACTCTGGTATTCCTAAATTAGCTATCGGTATTCTTGCAATGATTTTATTATTTGGTTTGTTTATCGTAGGATATGATCAAGGACAAGTATTTAGTATAGTTCAGGGTGAAAAGGCGTTTGAGGACCTGTATGTTCATGAATTATTTCATGACATGAGGCATGCAGCAGGTTTTCCCTGTCATTGACCTATATTAGGTAATAATATTGAAAACTTTTTCTATTATACTTGTTTCAGTTGTTTCTGGAGCTATTGCTGGGGTTAGTTTAGGTTTAATGAACCTAGGTATAGTTGAACCTATATTGGATAGAGCAATAGAAATTGAAGTTCAAAATACTATTACTAATGGTGAGACAATAGACGAACAGGAAATACAAAGTTATCGTATATGGCAGAAGAGCGGACAGATAGTTGCTGGGATTGTTTTGGGATTGTCATTTGGCGCTCTACTTGGTATTACTTTTATTTATGGAAGGAAGCTACTTCCTGGTTCAAACAATCAAAAGAAGGCAATGGTTCTAGTAGGAATCATATGGCTAGTAATTTTCATGATTCCTGCGCTTAAATATCCAGCAAATCCACCCACAGTAGGGGATCCAGAAACAATTTACGAAAGACAAAATCTTTACATAATTTTCACCATGATTTCTGGTTTTATTGCCTTGGCGTTGGCATTTTTATATCAAAAGATTGATGGAAAACCTCTAAGAAAATTCCTGATTGTTTCTATAATATATTCTGGATTAATGGGAGGAGCATTCGTATTAATACCAAATAATCCTGATGTAATTTCTGCACCTATCGATCTTGTTCAAGAATTTAGAGTAGCAAGTGGATTTAGTATGAGTGTTTTCTGGTTGGTTCTTGGGTTACTATTTGGAAGTATGTGGGAAAGATTAAAACCGCATGGAGCCCAGAAAATTCCTACCATATAGATTTATCGACCATTTAGCTATTTTTTCAACTTTATAATAAAAATATAGTATTAGATCAACTAAAATATCTATGCCGTTAATACTTTAGAGATAGAGTTTGTTGCTTGCCATACTTTTCAAATATGGATTCGAATTTTATTACTTTATCTTGAACTAAGTTACCGTGCGTATCATATAATTTAGAAAAATTTGCTCTCATTGCAATATTTCCATTATCATCATAAAATCGAATGCTATAACTTTCACGGTTGTGAGATTCATTAAATTCCTTCACAAATCTGGCTTGAGATACCTGAGATACATTCAAATGGATATGCCAAGGGGTTTTCTCATCTCCAATGGTAAGCCATTGATCTCTTACCTTAAACTTCATATCTTTCTGTAATCTCGCTTCACAGATGCTAGCTGTATTTTTTACAGAGAAAATAATATCTTCTTGATGAAGGATATCTTCAATTAAATCTGAAAATATTTTGTTAATCAAATTATTTACTAAATATTTATTTGTACTAATAAATCATGAGATGACTCAAAATATAGAGAATGTAGTTTGAAGATAATTTATCGCATATTGTAATATCTAACAGTGCATATCGCCGAAAAATATACAATTTATGGTCTCTAAATTAATTAGAGATATAGTTAAAAGGGCTGTGTTAATTTAAGATAAAATTCACCTCCTTCAACAAAAAATCATTATTGTTATCAATGATATCATTATACATAGATACAAAGAATTGTATCCAGTTATGTACATGAAATAAATTACATTCCTCTCGTCTACA
>JBHIVA010000057.1:0-11599 GCA_042138015.1 Nitrososphaeraceae archaeon
ATTATCATTCCCTGCTGTGAACGAATCATCAACTGATAACGCTACTACAGCTGTTACTACTACTAACCTTACCACCTCAGAAATGACTCCCTTGACAACAACAACAAATGATAGTGATATAGATCAAGATACCGAGAGAGAATCGGAAATAATTAACAATTCATTAACAGAAACAATAACTGAAAATGTTTCTACTTTACAAAATATAGAGTCCCCAGATAACTCAGCATCTAATCAGACTATTGAGGAGAGTAATGATCTTTTAATTTACATAGTAGTAGGGTTAATTATTATACTTGCGATAGTAGTTGCTCTGAAAATAAGAAAACGTAAGTAAAAATCAATTACACTATATATCTAAAAAACTGAAACTTAATTGTAAACATGGATATGTCTTAATATTAAAAATATAAACAAAAATAGTGTGAATTCAATTTCGATTAAATACGAATTTCCTTCGTATTCTTATGTAATTATTATTCTAGAGAAATAATGATTTATAGAAATTTGTTTTAGTTTATACTCTATTCACCATTATGTCAAGTCTAATATAGTTGACCGGTATAGTGACCAATTTTTCGAGCAGTAAAATTATCATTAGTAATAAAGCCTTCCTAGAATAATCTACATTTATTGCTATTATAACAGGAATAGAAATAGTTTTTTTGCATATTGTAGATCAAATTGCTTTTTTTTTCTTATTAAAGAAAACCTCTTCTATATGGTGTAAGAAATAATTGAAGATAAGATGCAAAATAAAGATTAATCAAATCAGTTATTACTAATTTTAAAATTACTCATTTACTGATTTATTAGTTTAGAGATATTAATGATTCTTATATGTGCATTATTGAAAATAAAATACAACATTACAAGGTGAAGTTGTCACAATTAAGCTGTAAAAGAAAATAATTATAGATATTTGTATTTTCAATCAAATATACATTTTAACTTAATCGAAAAATACCACTCAAAAAATATTATTAGTATAGATATATTTCTTTTGCAAGAGGTGGGAATAAATGGGAATTGAGAATATCAAAATTTCTAATTCTTTCACCACATTTTATACATATAGTCTCTTTATTATTATTTACTAGGGAATAAAGGGCATTACATACAGGACACTTGTGAGAAAAATCTTCCGATTTTTTACTCAAAATATATTCATTCTTCATATTGTATTTATATGTTAATCAGAATAAAAAACTTCCCTTTGAAATATCGAGAAATTTTTGAAGTATTAAATAAGGTTTTCTGTTAAATTATTAACCCAATAGTTAGAAGATATCGATTTATCCTTTATGGTATTATTGATTTATGACTGAATTATTGAATGATGAATTGTTAAAACAAGAATTATTAAATACCTGATCATTGGGAATACTACAGTTAAGGAATTACAAAATAGTTCTAAATCCTCACACACAAAGAAAAGTCGAGCAATATTCAGTAAAAGTAATTGGACAAATTCTGAAACAAAATTCCGAGATCTCGGATTCTTGGATGAAAAATTACTCATGGTATAATAAAAGTGTAGAAAACTATAGATATCAAGACGATTCAACCGCATGTTTTGAGCTAGGATGATATGAAATATTCAAAACTGATTTTGAGAGATGGAATAATGGTAGATTGATAGAACTACTCAATAAGCAATGATAAAATTTTATTAATGAAACAGAAATAATAAACAGTATTGAATATTATCCTTAATTAACAGGCTAGGCACCAAATCTAAGATATCAAACACTCAATATACAACTAAAAATGCATTTCCTGAGTATTTTATCTTATCTAAGACCTATCTATTTGAATATAAACTATCTTTGGGTATGGTTCCATAAATTGCTAGATATTCAATTTACTTGTATGAATGTAAAAGATAATAACTTTCATATTAATTAAATTTCTATAAAAATAGAGAAATAATTAAATCGTTTAAATTTTTTATACCTCTCCTTTTATTCGAAATCCAACATTATGTTCATCAAACTTTGTACCTGAGTTTTTGGGATGCAAAATTTATTTTTCTCCATAATTCCTTTTTCTGTTATTATATAAACAGTAAAAACTTACTGTAATTCTTCCAAATCCTCTACATTACGGCTTTCGCTTTTTTTTGTCTCTTTCCCTTCTATTTCAAGGATAGAATTAGTTAACGTACAACAATAATGTAAATATTATAATTATTTTCAAAATATTTTACACAAATAAATTAAATGATTTATGAGTATCTTGATATAATACTTATTCTCGGATAGTGATTCTTTCAAATTTCAATCTAATTATCTAGGGAATAAATTTTAAATTAAATCTTGAACAAAGGAAAAATTAAAAATAAATAGTTTTATGCACTATATAAGGAAAAAATATTGATACAATAATCTAAATCATTTTGTTACATCTAGTTTACACTAATTTCTTCAAAATTAAATAGATAAAATTAAATATATTAATTTCTCAATCTTTTTGTTTATTTCCTATGGTAGAAATCATTACTAATACAGCTTTCGATATAATTTATTTTCTGACTACTTATAAATCTGAATTGGTAAAATCTATCATAGCATTGTTTGTAGTAATTGATCCCTTAGGTAATGTTCCTGTTTTTATAGCACTGACTCAAAAATTAGAAAAAAAAGATAGGAAAGCTATATCTACTAGCGCTATACTGACTGCATCTATATTATTAATAATATTTGGATTCGCAGGTACACAAATTTTAGATCTATTTGGAATTACTATTTATAGTTTTATGATTGCTGGAGGTGCGCTTTTATTCATAATTGCTATTGAATTGTTGACGTACGGTGAATGGAGATTTAATAAAACATCTTCAACAAGTGATTCTGGGGTAGTTCCAATTGCATTTCCTTTATTAGCTGGTCCAGGTGCTATAACTACTGTTATAATTACATATCAAACTAGTGGACTAGCTATTACAATTGTTTCTATAATTGTTGTATTATTGATTACTTACATTATACTTAGACTCATACATCCCATTCATCGATTACTAGGCAATCGAGGAGCTACTGTCATTTCACGTGTATTTGCTATAATTATTGCCGCTATAGCCGTACAATATATTGTAGAAGGCTTTAAAAATTTGATCTAAAAAAACTTTATTAATCAATTCTAAAAAATTTATCAGCATATAAATAAAAAATACAAATAAAATTGAAATAAATAGAATCTATAGATAATTAATAAGTTTCGAATTTTATCTTCTAGAATTAATTAATAATGTTATAGTCTCAGGACATTATAATATTGATTTTGAGATAGATAAACCGAACTTACAAATCAAAATTAATACTAAGAAAATAATTAATTCATTTATCCAAACAAGAAAACAATTCCAACTTAATTTAAATACTAAATGAAATAAACAAAAATAAGATATTAAATTTGAAATATTATTCCGAATTTATCTTGTTTATTATTTCTTTAAAATAACCTCTAGAAGTGAGTTATTGTAATTGCATATTATCTTATCATCTCCTATGTTAAAGGACATTTTAATAATTCCTTTGTACTTCTTATATTGTGAATTCGCAAATATTTCTAGTTTATGTCCATAAAAGTTGATTTTTACATCTTCTTTTGTAATGCCGAGTAATTCAATTAAAACAATTGTTTTGTTGCGATATTCAATAACATCTAAAAAGGGGTCCTTCTCCTTTGAATGTGATTCTATCTCTGATTTCCTAATAATTTTAGCAAAAATATACTCATCCGAAGTTAGTGGCATTTGCGATTTATACATATCAGTCATTAAGTCAATATCTTCTGCAGACTTTGGGTAGCCTTTTAAACTCGATTTCTTATTCCTACCTTCTAACTCTCCTTTCCTAAAACTCTTCCTAAAATAGTATGGGTCTTCCCAATAAAACACTTCAATAAATTATGCTCATTATTTTATTTAACCATTATACTTTCAACATACATTATTTCTCTCATTTAATATTAAAAAGAGTCAAAATCACTTGATACAATTTATACTTTATATTTTCAAATCGAGATTTAAAATACATGATCAAAACTTATTATTATACATTACGTTAAATTGGAAGGATTTGTATATTTATTAATTTATAGAAAATTTCTTAAAATTAATTCTGTCCTTGACCTTTCAAATAAAAATTTAATGATTAAAAAAGAGATTTAAATAGTATATGTTTTTCCTTGATTACATGGAGATTTATTATCAAAATTGCAAATCTAAATCATTTTTAAATACTCTAAGTAAAGTCACAATTCTATCTACATTTACTATTTTGTTTAATTTAACATCTATTCAATATAGTAATTATTTGTATGCAAACGGTGAGTTGGTAGATAACAGTCTTACTATTGAAAGTATACTGAAAAGCAATTCTCCATTTCTTGGAAATAAAGAAGCTTCTATAACTATTTTGGATTTTAGTGATTTTCAATGTCCAAACTGTGGAAGATATGTACAAAATACTGAACCGCTAATAAATGAAACTTATGTTCAAACAGGTAAAGTGAACTTAGTATACAAATATTTTCCAGTGGTAGGATTTGATTCTTTTAACGCTGCCCTAGCCGGACAATGTTCACACGAACAAAATAAATTTTGGCAATTCCATAAGTTGTTATTTGCTCATCAGAAACAAATAGACTCTGGATGGGTTAGTAAATCTAATTTAGAAAATTTCGCTTCCCAAATTTCCGGAATGGATCTGCAAAAGTTTTCTGAATGTCTTGCTAGCGAACGTTATACCGATCATATTAATAATGATTTGGAGATGGCGAAGAAATTTGGTCTCCGTGGTACTCCATCTTTTATAATTGTAAAAAATGATGGAACAGATCCATCAACAATAACAGGAGCTCATCCTTTCCCTTCATTTAAAGCATTAATCGAAAATAAATTAGGTAATTGATAATAAGAGTTGAACAAGAACGAATAAAACTAATTTTCTCTCATCATTTATTGTAGTTTTTTCTCATCCTGTATATGGGATCTTATCTTTTACCATCACATTGTTCTTCTGGATTATACTCAATGTCGCCGGAGAATTACTCTTTTTTTCTCCTATATGGATATTTTATCTTCCTGATGATGCCTATTTTAGTTTTATTTTAACCAATATTACTTCAGCTTTGTTAGGAATAGTGGTAAGTATGAATATATACATTTTGAGAAATTCGAAATTCAAATTAAGTAAATCTTTATTCTCAGGTACATCCTTAGGGCTTGTTGCAAGTACATGTGCAAGCTGTTCCTCGATAGGTTTTGCTTTGGTTTCAACCTTGGGTGGAATGGGTATTTTAATTTCAAATTTCTTCTCTGTATATGAGATACCATTAAGAGTATTATCAATTGGGATCTTGATATATGCTATATATTCCTCACATATCGGGATCCATAACAGTTGTCTATTTAATTTCAAATCTAATAAAAAATGATCACTTTGTCTCATGCATTGTAAAAAATTAAGGTTTAACAATTAGTACTTTATAAAAATCTTATCTTTCATTAAATAATAGTTTGGTAGGATCGGATTAGAAAATTATTATAGAATTAAGATTTTTATACTAAAAGTATAACATATATACAGAGATAAGCTATATTCTCAAAATTAATAAACAAAATTCCTTCCTATTCTTACAATATTCGAGAATCATACAGGTATACAAAAGCAATAAACTGTATCGTAGATATAGATAAAGAGTTTTTATTTTATACCTTTATTTACGTTATGTACTCAGTCATCAAAATTGTTTAACTTATACTTCATCTTCTTTAACATTTCAGTGGTATAAGTGGTATAGACTAAATATTATTCACAACCTTCGACTTGAATGATTCCAAGCTGTCCTGATTCAAATTTAAAAAATGAATAATAAAATGAGTTACTTTTTGATCAATATATTCATTTAAACCTCTTATTATTTTTTCAGGTGTTCCAACAGTAATACCATCTACAAGATATTCCAAATATTGTTTCATACTTTTGTCCTTTCTTTTATTTTTAAGCAATATTTTCTTTACTATCTCTTCAGATTCTCCAATAATACAGGGTAAAACTATAGAATATTCGATCTCTTCCAAATCTCTTCCAATATCCCTACAATAACCGTTCAATACAGAAATTTTTTTCTTGATGTCCTGTGGTGTTCCAAAAAATAGATTGTATCGATTAGCATGCTTTGCTACCACTTTAAGGAGATATTTTTCTCCTGCTCCACCGATCATAATTACAGGATGTGGCTTTTGTATAGGTTTAGGATTACATATCGCATTTGATATCCTATAATGGTTACCATTAAATGAAGCTCTATCTTCCGACAACAATTTTTTTATTACTATAAGAGCCTCATCTAATTGAGAAATTCGTAATGCGTTAGATGGAAAATCATAACCATATGCATTATATTCTTCTTCAAACCATCCAGCACCTACTCCTATTTCCATTCTACCATTGCTAATTATATCCAATGTTGATATCATTTTTGATACAAGACTAGGATGTCGATAAGAATTACACATAACAACCTGTCCTATTTTTATCCTATTTGTTATAGAGGCGATCGAAGAAAGTAATGTAAAACATTCAAAGATATTTTTTTCTATATCACCTCTAAAATGTGGAATGAAATGATCGTAGGCATAAAGTGAATCATAACCTATCCTTTCTGCAGCTAAAGAAATATTTCTTGCAAATTCATATTGTTTTACCGGATTGTTTTCTTCCTCTAGTGGTAAATCTCCACTTCTCCAGCCCTGTGGAATAGTTAGACCAAACTCAAAATTTTTATTATTTATAGACATATAAATTAATTTAATAATTATTGAATATAAACAATTTGAACTAGTTTATCTTAAATGGATTAATATAATTATTATCTATCAATTGTGATGTACTTATAAAATTCTCTTATTGTATATTGAAAATCTTGTAAATGACTTAATTTCATATTAAATTACAAAATTCATATCGCAAACAAAAATTAAAAGTCTAGTATTTATATTTTAAATCATAATAGGTAATCCAAACAGATTACATTAACAACTCATAAATATAAATGCTCATTTAATTTGTAATTATTCAATGTAGACATTATAGAGAGTAGATTTGATATATTAATTGGATATAAAATAATTTTTTTAATAGGATGTTAGAGAGCAATTAATTTTAATCAAGTATCGAATTAAAATATTTTATATGTAATTGTTAAAAGAAGTTTTTAAAAATTTAATATATTGAAAACATATAATAAAAAGGATATTATGATCTAAATATAATGTGATATAATTTTTGATAATTCTAATCTACTTATTTGTTTCTAACTTTAAAAGATACAAAATAGAGAAAAATTCATTTTGTGAAATAATAATACAACTCTATAATCACAAGTATCTTCATAAAATTTTGTTCCCACCATGCTTATATTATAGAACTAACTTTTTTGAATGAGTAATATTTTTTTGTATTTTTTTCTAAACATCTTGATGTTGAGACATATCTTTTCATAATCTTCAGCTATGCTCACTTGAAGGTTATTTTATTATTCTAAATTATGAGTATTATTATATCCAACGTAGATTAGTTTGACTATCTCTTAAAGTAAGTACACAAATTAAATATAATATTTTCTAAGTATCATTTTAAAAATTAGTTAAATATTACTAATTGTTGAACAGTGGTAACCCTGTATGATTATTCTATAACTGAATAATAAATACAAAATATGTTTTAGATGAAGAAGCTTAAAATAAAATAATCAAAAAATTAACTCCTCAATTTTTTAGCTTCTTCAAATATTATTTGGCCTACGTATTTATCGATTCTCAGTTTTTCTGCAATTTCAGCAGGATCAGTATTAAGTATCGAGTCTATTGTAAAACCCCTTTTTATTAATGCATCTTTCAATCCAATAGATATCTGAAGACAGTTAATTTTATCGTCATAGGTAAGAAATTTATCCGCTAATGTAGGAAAAGATATAGTCTGGTTCTCAACCTTTTCTTCCAGTCTATAAGTTTTATGACTAATCGTTTTGACTGTTTTCATATCTATGATATAATAGACATACTTACTAATATTGATTTATGTACAAAATTTAGCATAGAACATAAATACGATTAATTTGATTATTAAGAATAGGGCTTTGGTAATTTAAAAAAGCTTTTTGAAGCTCTATCAAATTAAATCAAATATTTGAGTACTATACACCATCTTTTTACCAATATTACTTTCTCTTTTGAAAATATCACTTGTGTATCAAACAATAAACCCAATGAGATAACATGAGCTCTTTCTTGATTAAATACGAATTAAAGCTGGCGATATCAGGCATAAATTAATCTTATTCTAATCTATTTCAATTTATTCATTTGTGACGCCTTAAGGATAAAATCGATTTAGATAATTAGAACAAATGACACAATACTCTAATAATTATCCTCAAACCAGAATTTATTTAATAATCGTTGGGAAAATTAATTATTTAAGATACCACAACTGTTCAATTTTTTCTTGAAATATCATTTAATGACTACAAGATATATTACGATGATTGCATATTTGAGAATATGTCAAAGGATGTTGATAAAATCAAACATAAAGTTAGTAAGGTGGACGTCAATAGGGATAAAAATTTACGAGATGAAATAGAACAATGGGAAGTCGAATCTACCAAAGGAGGAGATCTTAATAAATTCCAAAAGAAGAGTGAAGACAATAAATGATCCTTAAATCATCCAGTCTTAAAATGAGTCGAAATTACATTAATAACCCACAATAATTTATCATATTTTACCAGAATTGAAACAGATAAAAATGATAGAATCTATTACTAGGGTTCAAAAAGGTAATAGTTGGGGTATGCCATATTTACGTAATTATTCTTTAACATTCCTTTAAATTCAATTCCTTTTTATGATATGTTTATTCATCAACTCAGGTGTTTCTTATTCTCTCGAACAGATAAGTGAAAAAAATCAATAATCTCCATCACCGGATCCAATAACGACTCATCTATTAAGACAAATCTAGCACCATATCCAGATACTCATTCTATATTAAATTTGACTAATAATAAAAATGGCTCTGTTTATAGCCAGATTGGTGCATTAGAAAATGAAGTATATATAGTTTGGCAAGAATCAGTAAACGAAAACCCGACTAATAGGGAGTATGATATCTACTTTACAAAAAGTACAGATAAGGGGAAAACGTTTACAGATCCAGTTAATGTTAACAATAATACGGGATTCTCAGAACATCCTCAAATTTCTGTAACTAATAAAGGTATATTTATTGTCTGGATCGACAATAACGGTTCCAATAATACCGAAATAATGTTTACACGTAGTTTAGATAAATGTGAAAATTTTCCTGCTGCAGTTAATCTTAGTAATACTTCAACAATTTCGAATAACCCAGAAATTTCATCTTTTGAAGATAAAATATATGTAGTATGGCAAGAAGTAAACAGAAATAACAGAATTGGTGAGAAAAATAACCAATTTGAAAAAATAGATTATGGAAAAATTTTATTCAAGGCAAGCTTAGATAAAGGAAATACATTTAACAATACTATTGAATTAATTAATAATGTAAAAGATTCTTTTTCCAAAGATTAATTCTTATAATGATTATGTATATGTAGTATGGAACACTGAATCAGAAAGCACTGATAAAAATAATAATAATGATAATGTAGGCTTGTTTTTTGTGAAAAGTTCTGACAACGGAAATTCCTTTGGAAATACGACTCGCATTGCAAGTAAAAATTATGGAGAAGCACAGATAGCTACTTCTAAAAACCAAGTGAATATTATATGGGGGGGGGGGGATCACAATTTAATAAGTTAAATAATTTATATTTAATAAATAGTCTTGATTATGGTAATTCATTTACTAATCCATCTCCTCTCTTTGAAAAAAATCCAAATTATAAAAACATGAATGAATCGGAAATTAATGGATCTGTTTATCATCCTTCAAATGTAGAAATAACTAACAACAACCTCTTTTTTGTAGTATGGCAGGATTCTATCTCCTCTCAAAATGAGGATATATTCTTGGATACAAATGTTAAAAAGGATTCAACTTACAGGCAAATAATAAATCTAAGTAATAATAGTGGAATATCAGAATGCCTTTCCATTGCGATATCTGATCAGGATATATATAATATGGGAAGATTTTACTCCTGGAAACCATGAAATCTTTTTTACGAATATTCCCAATGATGGTTAATAAATAAAGGGATTTTTTTATGTAACCTTTATTTTCTAACTATATTTTCAATACTTTAGAAAACGCATTTATTGGAAAATAATTGGATTTTGAGATCATTAAAAAATTTAATGAATTTTATAGTAATGACTAATTAATATTATATTATATCGATTAAACTTAATTTACAACTATAGTCAAATGATTATTAAATATTCTATTGTTTTGGTTTTCTAAAATTAGTTCTACTCGTAAAAATTAATAAATGATTGAAATCAGCAACATGTTGATTATTCAGAATTATTGTTTAGTTGTATAGAACTCTTAAGAAGTCAATAACGATTCATAACGTATTAAGTTTCCTGAAATAGATATTTTATAAAAACATCGTTAAAAATTCTATGATTCTGTAATTCTTTTTCAGTAGCTAATTAATATATCTTAAACAGTATCTAGTGGGAATCACAAAAGTTATACCAGGAAATTATAACTAGCAAATTTGATCTTTATTTAATAATTTAGTTAAGTTAAATCTTCTAATTAATTCTAATCCGATCGAAGTATATTAAAAATTCAATATACATACTAATTCTGATAGACACTTTAAATATGAATTATTATTAATCTTATACTAAATGATCACCCAGTGTAAAGATTGTTCCAACACGGGAAAAAAAGACCAATTTTGCGAAAAATGCAATAAAGTAGCAGATTATTTTGATGTCTTTCAATATACAGATGATTTTGATAAAAAAGAATTGGTTGGAAGAATAAAGGCATACAGATGGAAAGATGCACTAGACTATATCAAGAAATCATTTTTTGCAGATAACTTAGATCTTGTAACAAATTGTGAAAAAGATTTTGCATTTGTAGAAAAAAGATCAGGCAAAAAAAATCGATTAATTGGTTATAGGCTTTATTTAAATACTATTCCAGCTAATGATAAAATTACTCTTTGGAATCTAACTTGATGCTGGGACAATTTATTTATTGATCCTTAAGCTTTTTCAAATCATGGTAGAAGTAAAAAATGGTATTTATACAGGAAATTGTAAATATTGTATTAGTGACTTATCTCTTAATTTTGTATCTTGCTTCAAAACATCAAATGAAGATAAATTTTATTTCTGTAGCTTAGGACATTTTTGGATGGAAGAAGTCAATCGCGAGTTACCAACAAATATTTTTGATATTCAATCTTCTACTTCTAATATTGCCGAAAAAATTCAACCAAAACCATTCAACAGGGATAGAGACAAACCATTCAACAGGGATAGAGACAAACCATTCAACAGGGATAGAGACAAACCATTCAACAGGGATAGAGACAAACCATTCAACAGGGATAGAGACAAACCATTCAACAGGGATAG
>JBHIVA010000058.1:0-11285 GCA_042138015.1 Nitrososphaeraceae archaeon
AATTCAATACAGAAATTTGCCTTTTATTCGCTTCATCTATATCAATATTATCTAGTCCTACTCCTACCCTTGCGATAATCTTTACATTTTTAGCAGCTTGAATTACTTCTTTGGTGATTTTTGTTCTACTTCTAACAATAATTACATCATATTTACCAACTTCTTTAATAAGCTCCTCGTGTGTAATGGATGGTTTATTTGTAATTTTGAGACCTTTTTTCGAAAGTATTGATATTCCAATTTCATCAATAGGATCACAAATTAATACACTATTAACCAGACTCACATCAAAAATCTGAATTAATTCAAATATAATTATTACTTAATTATCAAGAAAAACAATGATGATGATTAATAAACATTTTTACTTGATATAATTTCTCCATTGATATGATCAACATAATATGTACTATTCATAGGCATTAATTTAACCTCCCAACCATAATGATTACCTGTTGTAAATGTGGGAGAAGTATTGCCAATCAATGGTCCAATATCCTTTGTTGTATTGTCTGCCAAAAATAATTCTCCTGTTCCTTTTATGAAAACAAACTTGAATTTTACCTCATCGATTTGATCTTGTGTAAGATTATTTTCCTTTAGCACTATTGAAAGAGCTAAGTTTTGTGGTATCGCTTGAAAATTTAAAGAAGGTCGGGTTAAAGAATCCGTCATTCCAAAGTAAACTAACAATGCAAAACCTATCCCTATCAGAATAGAAACTAACAGTCTAACTAACATAGAAAAACATTCACTTGATATCAATTTAATCCTAGTCTCTGATTAATAAGATTAATAATAACAGCTGACCTTCATTGAAATAGTGATAACTATAGAAGAAAAGATTAAAGCATTGGGTATTATATTGCCTCCCGCTCCAAAGCCAGCAGGTTCTTATGTCCCACTTGTACAGATTAATGACCTAGTTTATTTATCAGGACAAATTCCTATTGATACTAATGCTGAATATCCTTTTGTAAAATATAAAGGAAAAATTGGACAAGATACAACAATAGAAAATGGTCAGCAAGCAGCCTTGCTTTGTACTCTTAATTCAATTTCGTTAATAAAAAATCACTTGAAGAGTTTGGATAGGATCAAAAAAGTGGTTAAAGTTTCAGCATATATTAACTGTGTTTCCACTTTTTCAGAACACCCTAAAGTAATAAATCCTGCCTCAGAGTTGATAGTGAATATTTTTGGAGATAAAGGAAATCATACCAGAATAGCGTTAGGTGTGGGAAGTTTACCTCTAGAAAGCGTTGTAGAAATAGAATATCTTTTTCAAGTAAACTGATTTGGAGAGTATATAATTTACTAAAATTCAAAACCTTCAGTATATTATTTTGAAGGTTTAATATTATTAATTTCTAATTATTACCAGAAAAGAAATTCTTATATAGCCTTCTCAAAGATTTTTAATAACATTATAAATGTACAAATACCTAGCCAAAACCTGGATTAATATGTGGAAAACCAATGGTGATGAGTTAAAATCAAGAGCTATTGGTTGGAGAAGAGAACTTGCAATTCATAGAATTAACAAGCCTACTAGGATTGATAGAGCTAGGAGACTTGGCTACAAGGCTAAGCAAGGAATTGTGGTTATACGTGCGAGAGTGGGTAGGGGTGGAATGAGAAAACAAAGACCAACAGCTGGCAGGAGACCAAAGCATAGTGGTGTTGTACGAATTAAACAGGCTACGAATATGAGATTGGTTGCGGAAAGAAGAGTCAATGAAAAATTCCCAAATTTAGAAATAATAGGATCGTATTTTTTATATAAAGATGGAAAACATTCATGGTATGAGGTGATTTTGGCAGACCCTAACCATCCTTCTATATCTCATGACAGGGAAATGCGTAGTAAATTAAAGGCTTTTGCTTGAGATTAATTTATAAATTTCTTAGATTTTGTTTTTCCAAACTAAAAAATTTTAATCATGTGTTTGAATATCCTCAAAGGTTTCTAATTTTTCTTTTATTGTATTTACAATATCATTTAATTCTTGAAGAGAAACTCCGCGTTCAATTGTAAGATAATAAATTAATTGTTTTTTGATGAAACTGACAATATTAACTTTTTCACTCTGGAGCATAATAAATTCGGTTTCTCCGATAGAATCCCGATGATTTTTTCTGAGATTAAAAATCGTTGAATGAATAAAAAATTCATTTCTTGCCTCTCTAGGGCTTAGGAAAGGAACTAAACCTGTTTTCATCTTTCCCGCAAGAGTTCTACCGAATTCATTTAATACTCCTGCATAACGAATTTTACCATTTAAATCGAGTAATTTTTTACATTGTTCTTTCAATTTTGTATTTCTTTCAAAATTTCTATTATCCCTAGACATTAGTAATATTGCAAATTAAAAATATTATTATAAATATGTTTTATTCAAATGCAACGGATTTCAATGGTACTTAAAGTTAATCATCGTGTTCTGTAACAGCAATTTTTTTTAGGAGATTAATGGCGTCTATTTCTTTGATACTTGTTCTGTGTCTTAATATGAATTCTTGAAAACTCTGTATGTACTCCCGTTTATGAGGATAAAATTTAATTGAGTTATTTGTAATATTATCATAGTTTCTTAATGGAAAATAAATTTTTTTGGCAACTCTTGTTAGTATTAGTTTAGTTTCTTTGTCTATGATTTCGTTTTTTAAAGCAAGAAATAGATTATATCTTATATCGATCATAGCCTCTGATAGAAGATTATATTCATTATCAAAGGTTACTGCAACTTCATCATCAGCATTGATGATATTTTTTTTATATAATTCAAAAACCCTTCCATAACCCTTCATTCCGAATTTTTCTAATTCCACAGCTCGTAAAGCTCCAAGACTAGATGCTCCATATACTTGAAAATTTGGTTTTCGTATTACTTGAAATACCTCTATTGGAGTGGGTGGGTAATCTTGCAAAAATACACCATCGATCAAGATAATAGTTCTTTTGTCAGACGACATTGTAAGATTGATAAAATCTCCTTTTTTAGCAGGTGGAACAAATTCTGCTTGAATTATAGCCTTTGCTTTTTCTAGTGAAAGGCTTGGACCCAAAAACACAAGTGGACGTTTCACTTAAAAAATCTCCTTGCTCGCCATCCCATCATTGATTTTGTAAATTTGAATGTTTCCAAACCAGGTATTATTGCTCTAACTACAGGAATTTTCAATTTTTCATTGGTCAAGTCAGTTATTATTACCCTATCAATACCTGCATTCTTAAGCTTTGATATAATTAAATTAATATCATCAAGTATATCATCATTGTTCCAACTTGAGATTTCTCTAAATTCAATAACTTCTTTTGAGGGAATAAATTGCCAAGAAAATTTGTCATCAGAATTAGATTGTCCATAGTGTATTTTCCTTAAATCATCTCGTGCCCCTTGTATGTTTGCAGCACGAGTTTGAGATACTTCTGTAATAGCTCTTAATAATGCTAGTGTTTTATCAGGATGCGTACCATGTCCTTCTGCTAAGTATCCATAGTCATGAGAGATCCATTCCACACAGGATACATTAAAAGTAGGAATTCCAATATCCGATGTGACATCTTTTACAATTAACTGAATATCATATTTTTTGAATCTTTTAACTAACTTTGTTATAGGTTCAAAATCAGTATTTGAGATATCTACATCAGGGAAAATGTCATTATAGTCCTTAAAATTATCTTTGACTATTGAGATAACATCAAATCCATAATGTCTTAATTTACTAGAGAGATTATATAAGATATGAAATGGGATAGCACTACATCTTAATTGAGCCAAACTAATCGCATCTCTTTCAATAATCTCACATAAAGAATGGCACACCGCTTCCTCTAGAACATTCCCGGAAGCCAATCCATTTGTATGATGGAAAGTAAAAGGATTTATCGCAGGATATGTAGGAGAATATCTAAATAGCGCCAAGGAAGCAGGAATTAGAATTTTCTCTTCGTTTAGGAGATCAAATCCTTCAACATAATCCATTATCATTTCGTTTTGATAATCATAAGATAATGGTTCTACTACTTCATCTGGATGTAAAACATTATATTTTTTTCTAAATTCGTTATATGAACCTCTTAACATTTTTTTCGTAAAAGATTTTGGAAGTGAGGAATACCTTTCAATAGACTCCATTAATGCACTTGTTTTAGCGTGGGCTTTTGTATGGCCTTTACCACTATAAACCCAAATATAATCCTCAGTCCCGGGTAAAATGCTGGAATAATTTGGTATATATAATTTATCCATATAAGTAATATCAGAAATTCTAGTAAGACCAATCTCGTTAACCAAACTAGAAACATATTCGAGGGTTTTTTCTACTGGGATTGTTCTAGAAGTACTCTTTGAATTCCATTTCTTACGACTTTGAAGATACAATTTGAAAAAATTAACATTGTAAGTTCATATCAAGCTTACGAATAATACATTACGATTATATACTACATGTAACAAATTTAATATAGTTTGAGTTCCCGTCAGAAGGAAGCAGAAATTATCAGTGAAATTCTGCTAAAAGCTGCTAGCGAACCAGAATTTAGGAATGTACTTATAAAGGACACCTCTTCGATCCTTGAAAAATATGATATATCAAACGAGGCAAAACATATAATTAAAAAAAGCATTACAGACCTAGTTCAATAGCCATTTAACCTTAACACTTTAGCGTTAGTATTAACTTAACGTCAAGTATAATCAGAAGACCAGAGATATACAATTTCACCATTTAACATTTCAGTCTGGTTAAATAAAAAATGTACCCCGCCTCTGACTCGCAACTATTCATAGATAGCCTTATACATTTAGTACAGTCCTCCTAGCGCTTTTTAACGGGGTTGCCTGTGTCATTCATATAGAACATGAATTTTTTGCAACTCAGTCCTAATACGTCTATCAATAGCAATTAATAGTTGTCAAAAGTAATATAAAATAATTGTGAAAAAGATACAGATTTTAAATTTAGAGAAGCACACCAAATATTTTATATAGAGTAAATATTTATACAAAATGCTTTATCTAGTTATTAAATAAAATAAAGATTCAAAATTTATGGTAATTATCTATAAATCATAATTATTTTCCTATATAGTAGAATTTTTGATATATCATCAACATGTAATACACAATAAAATATTTTTTAAATTTATTACTTTTGTGAATGATGATGCAGAAGAAATATTGATTGGGAAAAAAGTATTGTTATTTTATAGCTTTAAAAACTGCATTCAAATCTATCTCGAATATAGAAATAGGTACACGTATATTATAATTACTAATTATCTTCGGAGATACTTCTCCAACTATTCCCACAGCATGATTTTGGATAAATACATTTGCGGATCTCCCATTGATAAACAAGTTATGTTGAATTGATCTAGTTTGTATTTCTTGTCCGAAAGTGATATTAAAAATAGATCTCAACAGAGACCTAATTTGGGTAAAACCTGTGTCGTTAGATGATATCGATAAAGCTAATTTCCAATTTTCAGTCATATTTTCATCAACGCTGAATACTTTCCCGATCTCGAATATTTTTTGGGGATATTCTTCATGAATATTATGAGAAATGTTGTTTATCAGAGAGATAATAAGGTTAGTTCTTAAGTATTCATGTTCCCTACTTTTACTTTCTCTAACTTGTAATAAATCATTATTTCTTTCGTTTTTTCCTTCTATTTCAATACTCTTTTGATCTACTAAGCTAAAATTTATTACCTCTTGAAACCCGAATCCAATGATAGTTTTTCGTAACTCATGGAGGATCTCATTTAAAGAATCTTTGATCCCCGCTGAAAGTTTAAAAAACGGAAGAGTTGGACACAAGTTATAAATACCAAATCCTAAAGAAACCTCTTCTACAATGTCTATTGGTATTCTAATATCAGTCCTATATTGAGGAATAATACACTTTAATTGGTTATGTTTGAGTTTTATTGGATCGATTCTAACTTTTTTTAATGATCTTATAATTTCCTTTGTAGCAAGATCTAATCCTAGAATACTATTAATATAATCTTCCTCAACAACTACAGATTTATTTTTAATGATTTTTAAAGGATAGAAAGATCTCGTTTTCTCTTCTCCAACTGGTCCTGAAATAATTTTAAAATTTTCATCATGGAAAAAACAAAACAAAATAGAAATTATATTTTTAGCAATTTCAAAATCAGTAGCAGTAACTTCAATTAAAAGATTTTGACTTTTGTTTGTGATCTTAGTATTTTCACTATTAATTATAGGTGGAAAAGACACAATACTCTTATTCTGATCTATAAGAATTGGATATTTTTTAAAATCTTTTATTAAATGTCTATATTTTTGTCCTTTTGGCAAGATATCTAATATCTTATTAAGAGTATATTCCTCGGATTCGTCCAGAGGAATAAATTTTCTATCCTTATCAGAAGTAGAATATTTCAAAGGAAATTCCATTTTATCTAAATCATGAATCCCAATAGAAGCCTTTCTTCTTTCTCTAGCTATCCCGTTGTGAAGATCTTCCTGCATAGAAATAATTTGTTCCATCAAATCTTGGCTTATTTTTTTATTTTTAGCTATAAAAAAGAGAAGAAAAGGTCTTATAGTTTTTACAGATTTATCAATATCAATCTTATATTTTGAACTAATTGAATATTCAAATTTTGGTAGACCTAACTTCTCATTCAAAAAGCCACTCAATGACCTGAATATTCCTATATCACTCGAAAAATCTGGTCTGTTGGGATTATATTCTACTTTGATAATATCGTCATCAACCCCTTCGATATCAAGTCCCAGAAATGGAAGCTTTTCTAAAATTTCTTCTATCGAATAATCAGGAAATGAATATTTTATTTTTGATTTTTTTATATTTACAACTGGGATTTTTGAACACCTCTTAACCATCCAAGGTTATTGTTATATAAATCTCTGACATCAGATAAATCATATTTAAGCATGGCTATTCTTTCTATTCCACCTCCCCATGCGAGAACAGGATTTTTTATTCCGAGAGGGTTTATCACTTCAGGTCTAAATATACCCATGCCAAAAAGTTCTATCCATTTTTCTAATTGTTCATTGTATATCATGGATTGTAAGGACGGCTCAGTATATGGAAAAAATGTAGGCCAGAATTTTACTTTCTTGATCCCAATTTTTTTATAAAATTCCAATTGGATTCCCATCAAATTCCTGAGAGAGATATTACTACCTGTAACTACCCCTTCGATTTGATGAAATTCAACTAAGTGTTTGTACGAGACTTTTTCGTTTCTAAATACTCTACCGATAGTGAAAATTTTTGATTCAGATCGAGTTCTTTCCGCTAGATATTTTAGAGTGACAGGAGTAGTGTGTGTTCTTAATACCGCTTTTCTTGCCTGCTTTATTTCCCATTTGTAATTCCAACCATTTTCATGAGCTTCAGAAACATTTTTAACTATTCTTCTATTCTCTAGTCCATCATCCTTTTTGAACCCTAAATAAAATGTATCTTGCATTTCTCTCGCTGCATGGTCCTGAGGAGTAAATAATGCATCGAAATTCCAAAAAGAAGATTGTATATAACTTCCATCTATTTCGGCAAAACCAAGACTAACAAATGCCTCCCGAATTTCTTCTATAAGATCAGTTAAAGGATGAGTCCTTCCCGGAAATAATAATGGAGTGTCAGATTCAACATCGAGAGGACGAAATACCATGTTTTTCCATTTTCCCGAAACAAGCATCTCTGACGTTAAAGATTGGCCATAATCTGTCTCTGGAAGATAAAGACTATTTTTGTCGGCTTCCAATAGTGATTTAATTCTTTCTCCATCTTCGGTTAATGAGACAAATTCCTCGGTTTTCTTGTATAATATAATTTGTGGTCTTTTTTTCAAAATCTGAAGAATATTTAATTCATCTATTGATAAATCATATTCATTTATGATGTTATTTTCGTGAATTTTTTTTAATAGTAGTTCCTCACTACTGTCATATTCATGGTCTTCTAAAATGTGTATAACTTTCGATCCAATTTTTTCATCATTTTTTATAGCAATCCACTTGTTTGTTTTAGCTTTTGATATCGCAATATTTATCTCATTTTGAGTTACTTTTCCTGTTTTTAAGATTTCAGGAATCGTTAAGCGTCCTTCTTTGATAACCTCTACTAATCTCCTTTCAGGAAGCCCTTCTTTGATATATTTAATCCCGTAATTCCCTAAAGAAATTATATTATGTTTATTACCTTGAGAACTAATTAAATTTTTGAATTTTAACCATTCTAAACCCCTTCTGATTTGATCTATGTTTAATTCTGTTGATGTTTTTAGTGAATTTATTGATGACCCATTCATATTGTCTATTGACATTATAATTTTTTTTTCTATAGGATGTAATGTCTCTATATTATGATCGTTCACTTTACTCATCAGTTCAAAATGAAAATTATTTTTAAACGTTTAAACGTTTGTAATTTGTCTAAATAAAAACGTGGAAAGCCATTTTACTAGCAATGATAAAGATAATTCTATCGATAATCAACATCAGATAAATTCGGAGAAAATAGAAAGTTCCGATGATAATATTGTAATTACGCCCTGGGAAGTACGTGGAGATTTTGAAGACGAAAATTATTCTAAATTGATAGAAAAGTTTGGCACTCAACCGATATCTCAGGATCTAATCAATCAGATTAAAAAAATGACAGGAGAAATTCATCCTCTTATTAAATTCCAGTATTTTTTTTCTCATCGAGACATGGATTGGTTATTAAATAAATATGAAAACGGTGAAGAATTTTATTTGTATACAGGCAGAGGTCCTTCAGGATTTATACATATGGGTCATCTTTTACCATGGATATTTACGAAGTATTTGCAAGAAAAATTTAATTCAAAATTGATTTTTCAAATTACAGATGATGAAAAATTTCTACATAATTCTAACCTTAGTAGAGAATCAATCAAAGATTACGTTTTTGAGAATATTTTAGATGTCATAGCAATAGGTTTTAAGCCCGATTTGACAAAAATAATAGTTGATACCCATCATATCAAACATTTATATCCCCTTGCAATGGAAATTGCGAAAAAAATTACGTTTTCTACAGCCAAATCTGTATTCGGATTTAATAACATGACAAATATAGGAATGATTGGATTTCCTCCACTTCAGGCAGCGCCTTGTTTTCTTCCAACTATCTTGGAAATGAAACCAACCCCGGTTTTAATTCCTGCAGCCATAGACCAAGATCCGTATTGGAGAATTACGAGAGATGTAGCAGAAAAATTAGGATATTATAAACCTGCACAAATCCATAGCAAATTTTTGCCAGGTTTATCGAACTTGACAAAAATGTCATCCTCTAGGCCTGAGACGGCGATATTTACTAAAGATGAACCAGAAACTGTAAGGAGAAAAGTAATGTCTTCATTTACTGGTGGGCAACCAACTGTAGCACTTCAAAGAAAATTAGGTGCAAATCCTAACATCTGTCCTGTATTTTGGTATTTAAAGTATTTTTTTGATTCAGAAAAGAAATCCATAGAAAGATACTATAGATGCAGGAGTGGTAATTTATTATGTGGTGAGTGTAAAAATGAGTTAGCGAAAGAATCTGAAATATTCATAAGAGAATTTAAAAAAAGAAGAGAAAAAGCCCGTGACAAGATAAATGAGTTTATGTTCGAAAGTGAATAAGAAAATGAAACTAATTGAATCGTTTTTCTGTTTAGATACATATGAAAGGGAAAAATTATGTGGATTGTTTTCGATTCAAAAAGATGGAAAAATATCCATATTAGATATAATTAATATTATAGAAAATGAATTAATAATACTGCTTTATGATAAATCATGTCATAGCGTGACTATGAAAGATGACAATTCCGCTTTACATCTCTTTCAATTATTTAAAGAAATAAAAAATGGAAGACGTGAATTCCTAGAGATTCAGAACTCAAATAAAAATAACGAAGTACTAATAGTTACAAATATAGTTACAAATAGTCTAAAATAACAATAAAGAAAATCAGGATATGGATTAAATACTAGATCTTTTTGGTTTTTTCTCGATCTCGTCTTTGGTTTTTTCTCGAGCTCGTCTTTGGTTTTTTCTCGAGCTCGTCTTTGGTTTTTTTCGAGCACGTCTTTGGTTTTTTTCGAGCACGTCTTTGGTTTTTTTCGAGCTCGTCTTTGGTTTTTTTCGAGCTCGTCTTTGGTTTTTTTCGAGCTCGTCTTTATTCATAACTGGCTCATCTTTGTGTTTATGACCTACGTAATAATTATTTAGAGAATCCAGTAGCAATTCTTGAACTTTTCTAAAATATAGACCAGTTGAATATGGCATAATTGCTATATTTTTTTCTATTATAAATAATAGATATGGAATTACCCTAACGGAGATAATGATACTAAATTTCATTGATAACATCTTGTCTTGTACAAAATTTATATCCTTAACTGAGATTTCAGGAATGACTCGTTGGGATATATTTTTAATTCTTTTATACCATAGGGCTAAAGTATCTGGTTCCAATCCTGATCGAAGTTCTTGAATACTTTTTTCAAATTGGGAAGAAGCGAAGTTTAGAGAATTAGCGAGATACAATATTGAGAATAAAAAATATATCAATATAATTCAATTGATAAAAAAAAATTGGCTTTTTAATCGTATAAAATATTTCCAAATTCATCAATTTCACGATTTCTAATACGTGTTGAAGAGAGTGGTTTTCCATCGCAAGAATTCACCATTCTTATTACTAAAACCTTTAAAGGATCCAATTTTTTAGATACTCTGAAATTGTTTACTTGTGGGATTTTTACTAAAGTTTCTTCACTTACAACAATAGCTTTGATCCTATCCGAGGTTAATATCGGTCCAAATTCATCATCGAGTGTTACTATCTCATAATCCCTATTAGGAAAATTTTTTAAGATAACTTTTTTCAGATTTTCTAATCGTTTACCATAATCATGTTTAATAATAACATTTACTTTGAAATTTTTAACAAATTTATCGCTTGTAAGACCTATTATTACTTTTTGTCCGATGCGAAATGATTCGGATAATAATTTTAAGTGACCTTGATGAATGCAATCAAAAGTTCCACCAGTAGCTACTAAACTAAATCTATTCAATATTTTTCTAAATTATATTATTCATATTGTAATTTATGGTAACAGAGATTATGTTTGTTTTTGAAAGATCTTAATAGCTTGCGGTGGGCATACGTTTTCACATGCTAAACAGAAAATACAGTCCTTCTCTCTAGCCATTATAGGTTTCTTTTCAGAACCGGGGTG
>JBHIVA010000059.1:0-11241 GCA_042138015.1 Nitrososphaeraceae archaeon
AATCGGTGAAGGTGGAAGAAATCAGGAATCGTTACTTTCATCAGTTTCCTATTTAAATTCTGTAAAATTAAACGATTTTACTATATTATGTTGTGGTACAGATGGAATAGATGGCAACTCGAATTATGCAGGAGGTATAGTAACACCTATAACTATTGATCTTACGAGGAATAAAAAATTGGACCTTAAAACATATCTAGATACCCATAATAGCAGCACCTATCTAAAAAAAGTTAAATCAATAATCAAAACAGGAAGAACAGGAACTAATGTTAATGATATTTCCATAGTTTGCAAAATTTTATGAGATAATTTCATAGATATAGGAATATAATTTACTCAAATATTTCTCCAATTATTTTTTATATTTAATTGATTTTTTAATTAATATTAATACTTTTAAACATCTTATTTATTTAATTTTATTTATTTTTAATCATGTTATAATTAAATCTCTCGTATTGAAATATCTCCGTAATAAAGTTTTTCTACAACTATTTCTTTATCTTTATTGACTCCTTCCTTCTCTAAAATCAGGTAACCGTGTTCATCTAACCCTTTTGCTAATCCGCAGCAGTATTCTTTTCCTGTATTATATACACATATTCTTTTGCCTAAGGTTGAACATAATCCTCTATACATAGCGATTATTTTATGTTTATTGTGAGGTATGGAATTCTTTTGAACATTATCATTATCTCTTTCGTCTAGTATAGATCTTTCAATTGTTAAAAAATACTTTTCTATTTTTTCCAAAAGTATTCTTAATATTTTTAGCTTGTCAACTTGTAGACCTTTAAGTTCATCTTTAATAGAAGTTATATCATTACTCAATCCAAAGGTTGAATTCATATTATATTCATTATCCTTTTGTATCTCTTTGATCACCTGTTTACTATCTAAGTTTACATTTATTCCGATTCCTATTACTAGATAATCAATTGTTTCATCAGTTATGCTTACATCTATCAATATTCCTGCAATTTTTTTAGAATTAACCATAATATCATTGGGCCATTTTATAACTGTATTATAGTCAATAAATATTTTTATTGTCTCACATACTGATAATGTTGATAACATATGAATAAAATTAATATCTGAAACTGATAGATTTGGCCTTGTTAGAATTATAGAAAACCATAATCCTCCATTACTTGAGACCCATTTTCTTTGCAACCTTCCTTTACCAGCTGTTTGTTGATCTGACACAATTACAGTTCCATTTAGATTCGATTGACCGTTGAAATTTTCTAATAAATATAAACACTTTTCTTGTGTAGAAGATATAGTTTTATATCTGATTATTTTCTTGCCAATAAATTTATTTTTTATATCTAGATCTAAAATTTCATATCCCATTAAACTTGATATTTTATATAATAAAACAATGTTAATATCTGTTTATATTAAGATTTTTATTCTCGCTTTAGTAAAAAATTGAGTTATAAACTTAATAAATAATAATAGATAACTCAACTCGTTATTAATAATACTGATGAATTTCAAGTTTTTATGAAATATAATTTATTTATTATATATTCTAACCAACTAATTTATAGTAACATAAGATCTCACTATTTAACACTTTTTGAAATTATTTATTAAACTCGATGAATACAAATATTACTCGACAATTTATTGATCTTTCTTATTTAATATATGCAATTAATCGTTCTCTAGATGATAAATTCCAAAAAACAAATTCTCCTAACACTAGATGGATATCCTAATTATAAATTAGATTCGCATTGATACCGCGTCTAAAGTTTTAGATTTAGGTTAAGTGCCTAATAATAAAAATAAATTAAATTCCTTTTTATTTAACTGTTATGCTAATTTTTAATATCAATCTTTCTAGGTCACTTAAATATTTATATATGAAAATATTTTATAAATAACGGGTTACAATTTTTATTGGCATTCCATTATGTTGTTAACCTAAATTTTATTACTTCTATTTTAACAATTGATTTCATTCAAGCTAATTTTTGACTGTGTTAACTCAACCATATTTTACCTCCAATTTTAAATTCAATGATATTTTCAACTTTTGAATTATATAGATAAACAAATAATTTCATCCAATTGTATAGATGTTGTAGTTCACAATTGTTATTATCCGGGAAGGATATTCTTTCATTTATTTATCCTCACAATCTGAAAATACTAAATTCTATCTTATTATAAATTCCTTACAAGGTAATATCTTTCATAGTATATCTGTATAATTACCTCTTAAATTAATTACATTATTTCATCTATCTATACCCTTATTAATTAGATGTGATTTAAATGCTCAATGAAATGTAGTTATGTGGTAGTAGGAGTGTGGATTATATCACTAATCGGTTTCTTTTCCATAATTGTTAAAGATATTTATGCTCAAAATAATGTAATAATTTCCCCCACATGTGGACCTGCAGAGGGATTCAATATTATTTTAAATACGAATGGTTTCTTAGCTGATTCAAATGTTTCTTGGGAAATGGTTGATAAAAATGGTAATCCTGTATTAGCTGGATATTTTTTGACTAACAGTTCAGGAGGGTTTAATGAAATTACTTTTGTTGATGATATGCTTCCCGGGAATTATATACTGAATATTTTTGATGATAACAACTTAGATTCTAAGTTAGATTTTAATGGAGAAATTTCCCAATCAAATATTTCACTTCCTTGTAGTTGAAAAAATGATATATATGATATAACTCTGGACCTATTAAGCTCTAACACATCAAATTTATTTTTTCATTTTTAAATCTTGTCCATAAATTGATATAATAATATTCGTATATTATCCTGAAAAGAAGTTTTCTTGAAAACATTATTTATAAATTAAATATATTTTTAATATAAAAGTATAATATTAAATATTCTAGAAGCTAAAAAAGACTCAATTTATATATTACTTTTTTATCAGTAAATCCTAGCATCATCATATAAGATTAACACCCATCTATTTAACAATTGAACCATAGTTTTAGATTGATATTGGGATTTATAACTATAATCTTCATATTCTCTATATTTTCAGTAGATAATCAAAAAAAAAATTCGGATAATTTCCAAGAAATATATGCGCAAACGACGACATTTCCGGATTTTAATTTTGCTGCAGCTGGAGATTGGGGTTGCAACTCAAATACAGATGCAACTGTAAACTCTATTGTCAACCAAGGAACGGAAATAACTTTGGGTCTTGGTGATTATTCATACCAATCTAGTGCTTCCTGTTTTTTAAATAAAGTAAATTCAATAGACGAAAATATGAAGATAGCTATTGGCAACCATGAAGACTCTTCTTCAGAAGATCGCGACAGATACTTGAGCCATTTTAACCTCAACAGTCAATATTATTCATTTAACGTTCAAAATGTGCATTTCTTGGCTATGGCTACTGAATTGTCCTATGGCTCAGGATCCTCTCAACATACATTTGTAAAAAATGATCTGAATTCTGCATCCAAGGACCCAAATATAGATTGGATAATTGTATTTTTACATAAACCTATGTATTCATCACCAAATAGTTGTTCTTCTTCTTCATGTCAGGGAGTTAGCAGTTTAAGGGACACATATCATCCCCTTTTTGATCAATTTGGTGTAGATTTAGTTCTAGATGGTCATACTCATGATTATCAACGATCACTTCCAATAAAATTTAATCCTAACAGTAAATCTAATCCTGTAATTACAAATAATCATCCCAATTCATATAACGACCCTGAAGGACAAATTCATGCTATTGTGGGAACGGGAGGCATCAATTTTCATAAATTAACAGGACAAAAATCTTTTATTGTTTCACAGCAGGATAAGAAATTTGGGCATCTTAATGTAGCGATCACAAATAATGGTATGACTCTAAATGGAAAATTTGTAGCTAATGACAATACCGTGATGGATCAATTTACGATTACTAAATCTAGTTCTACTCCAGGTTCAGAAATATGTACTGACGGAGTAGACAATGATAATGATGGACTAGTAGATGGTGCAGATCCAGATTGTCAGACTCCATCCACTGGATATCACTATGAACCATTCTTCACTGCAGATGGTAATACTGCATTAGATATACAAAGTGCACCTAATCTACAACTTTCAAAGTTTACAGTCTCAACATGGTTCAAAACAACTACCAATTTCCCAGATGAAGGAGTTATGGTTAACAAAGGTGGTCTTGGATCTGAAAGTAAGGGGGCAAATCAAAACTATGGAATATGGTTTACATCTTCTGAAAGATTACAGGGAGGATTTGAAACGACTGGAGGTTCAAACAAATACGTTACTACTTCAAATACCTACAATGATGATCAATGGCATCATGGTGTGGTAACATTTGATGGATCTATAGTCCGATTATTTGTTGATGGTACTCAAATAGGAACAACATCCACATCATCTACTCCAGATAATACCGGAAACCAACCTCTAAGGATAGCAGGTAATGCACAATCGTTGACAGAAGACTTTTTCGTAGGTCAGCTAGATGAAGTTGGTGTATGGAATAGAGCACTAACTACAACAGAGATTACCAATCTCAAGGATAATGGTGTATTTCCATCAAGTGGGTTGGTGTATAGTAACTCCTTTGATAGTTCATCTCCACCACCACCCCCACCACCACCTCCACCAGAACCAGAGAATTGTACTGACGGAGTAGACAATGATAATGATGGACTAGTAGATGGTGCAGATCCAGATTGTCAAACTACTCCCCCACCACCTTCCGGTGACATATTCCCAATTCCTAATATCAATTGGATATATGACTCCACACAGACATTGAGCCAAGATGCTACTATCCCTTCGGGAAGAACGCATCCTAATGATAGAGTTTTATTTTCCAGTGGAGCCAGTGGCGTAGATTTTCATCAGATTAAAAATGGTTGGTTAGAAATCCAATCTGGAGGAGGAAATGGCAGAGTCTATTGGAACTACCATGAGTTACCACAATTTACACAACTGCCTACTGCAGGATTTAACACTGTTATGACGGGTACATTTAAGATCAAGCCAGGAATTGATAACTTTTCATTAAAGGATGGAAATCATGGGACAAATGGATGGATTCTTGAGGGTCAATTAGTTTTCGGAGGATTTGGAATATCATTTCATAGAACAGATGTTCAATCAAAAGTAGAATATTATCATAGCGATCATGGTAGTCAAGTAAAAGCAGTATATCCTAACGGACTTAAATTAATTGATGATAAAGAATATAAATTTTTTATTAGTTTTATTACTGATAGAACAAAAAATCAAGTAGTACTTAATGCTTGGTTAGATTTTGGAGATGGCAAGGGATGGACATATGTAATGAAAGATCGGGTATGGGGATTAACTGGATGGGATCCAGGTAATGTTCCTACAGGAAATGATAAGACACAAATAGAAAACGGACCCTCATTCATAAAAAAACACCATATATGGACAAGAGCTAATGGAGATCCTGGAACTATTATACCTATAAAGAATGTAAAAATAGGAACAACAGATTTTATCTCTTAATAAACCTTAATTTTTATCACATCCCTTTTCTGGATTATTAATTTATAATATACTACAAACATAAAAAAAAGTAGACTCATTCCCGAAACCTCTTGTATCATTAAATGACTATTGACAAAAACAAAATGTCACAAAACACAGATAAGAAAGAGTTACTATATATATTTATAAGAACATTCTTTCCATATATTCTCAATTACTTACTACAGTTCTCATCTATATATCATCCTTAATGAAAAATCTTAAAAATAGAACTTGCTAATAAAAATAATTTACAATCAATCTGACAAGTCTGATTATTTAAATAATGTATATAGGTTATAAGTCATTAAATGTCATCAATTTATTTTAATAAATCAATTATTTGATTTTTTAAATTTATTTGTTTATACAAAGAATAAACTACATCATATAGAGAATTCAAATATTTATAGAAATTCCTAGAATACAGTAATGTCCATAAAATGTATATAATAATTCTCTAATCGTATTCACAAATTTATTTTTATATATTTTACTATCTCAATATTATATTCAAAGATTCTTTATTCATAATACGCAGTTTATATAAATTATTTTTTGTACTCATTACCATTGAATAGTAAAAAGACAACAACTCCATCCTTCTTGATAAAAACTAAATTTATTGGAATATCTATTATTGTTATAACCATTCTCTTGATCTTTACTATAACAAATCCTATTAATGCGTTTAAAAGTCCAATTCATGGTGATATTACTGATGAGAGTTTAGATTTTCTACTATCAGACGTCCTAGATAAAATTAGTAGTACAAATGATTATGTTGATGACACCAATAAGGGAAGTAAATTTCATTTATACAATTGTGATTTCCAAGGAACCACTGAAAATATCAATATTCTCTATGACCAACTTGTTACTAATATTCAAGACATACATACACCTGAAACATTTGGTTTACTCTTGCATCCAGTTCAGGACTTTTATGCTCATTCAAATTGGGTGGAACTGGGAAGAAAAGACCTAATTGATAATGGTAATGGTAAGTAGATAGTTCTAAAACCATTTAAAGAATATAACGGTGTTACCATATTACAAGTTGAAGATAAAAATGATATCCATGAAGGATATTCTTTAATTGATTTATCCTCACAATATGAAAACAAGCCAGGTTTAATCTCTACTACTGTAAGAGATAGCGATTTCTGTCCTGATGATCATGCCCTTGACCATGATATTTTACACAAAGATAGCTCCGACAGACCAGGTTATGATCAAGCGAGAGCCTTGGCAAAGGATCAAACAATTCACTAATGGTGTAGGTTAATTAGCTTAATAGAACGAACTCACGGTCAAGCTTGCGTGCAATGGCTTTTCGATAGATGGGTATATGATAAAGACAAAGCTAATCTCGTATGTCATAATGATGATGATTCAGTTTTGACGGACGTAGAAATTGCAGATTTAATTAAAAAGATATTTAACAATACAGAATAAAGACAATAAAATCTATAATAGGACATCGAACTATGGCTTCTAGTCCTTCATCCATTGTATTATCGTTTAAAATTGCTAAAAATCCCATTTCTGTAAAATATAATAATTACACAATTACACAGGGAATCAGAAAATTACATTTAATAAACTTTAAGAGATCATTACTAGCAAAATTTTTTATTGTTTTTTAGAAGAAATAGACATTTAAGTAAACAATAATTATGATAATACTTTATAAATAGAGATATATCCTATTGGTAGGTATGATTTCAATTAACTCATTATTGATTTTCAGCTCTGTTGTCTTTTTTAGTTTTATGTTGTTTTTGCAAACTGCTTTTGGTGGAAGTGACATGCTAGATTATGAATTTGTAAATACGTTTGGAGATAAAGGAAGTGGAGAGGGACAATTAAAAGCACCTCATAGTCTTGATATAGATAAAGACGGAAATGTATATGTAACTGATACAGGTAATAATAGAATTCAAAAATATGATTCTTCTGGTAATTTTATTTTGAATTGGGGTGAAGAAGGTTCTGGTGATGGACAATTCATGAAACTACATGATATAGCAGTTGATCCTACTGGTGAATATGTATATACGTTAGAATTAAAAAATCATCGAGTACAAAAATTTACTCCTGATGGAACTTTTGTATTAAAATGGGGATTTGATGAAACAGGAGGAAAAGGAGCGGAAAGAACTCCTCATCAGCTTTCGGTTGATAGCAATGGGTACGTTTACCTAACTGATAAAAATGGTCACCAAATACTTAAATTTGATTCAGATGGAAATTTCATAGAGGTTTTGGGCTCTATGGGAGATGAAGCAGGACAGTTCGTTAGACCTCACGGAATCACGTTTGATTCTATGGATAATATGTATATAACCGATATGAGAAATTCTAGGATCCAGGTTCTTGATAAAGATTTTAATCTGTTGACGCAATGGGGATCATACGGAAATGGATCTGGCCAGTTTTCACTAACATTTCCAGGAATTGACTTGTATGAAAATGAAGATCTAGTTTTTGTTGTTGACAAGTTATCAACAAATGTGCAAGTCTTTGATAAAGATGGTCAATTCTTAACCAAGTTTGGATCAAAAGGGTCTGCAGATGGTCAATTTAAAAGGCCAGAGGACATTGCAATAGATCCTGAAGGTAAAGTCTTTGTTTGCGATACAGGAAATTCAAGGATTCAGGTTTTTTCAAAGTCAAGTGACTTTACTACATAAGTCGTAATATAATGTCATATTCAATCTATTATATTTATAAAAACATACCAAGTATGACAAATTTTCAAGACATTGATTTAAGTAAATTTATAATATAAACTAAAAAAAATCTACTTAAGATAAAAAGGTAGAAAAAATAAATATTTAACTATATTACTAGAACTTGAAGAAAAGTCTTGCCTACTATAGGCATCAAGTATTAACAATTGAAAATAACCTATTAAGAATAAAGTGGGAATGTCTTTCTTTCTTATAATATAATTATACAAATTAATCAAATTAGAACTAAATTTTAATAACATATATAATTTTACTCTAAAATTGTTAATATGATAAATATAGATTGTGATTAAAATAAATATATTATTTCTTTTATGTTATAAATAAAGAGAATGTTCTAATAAGTTTATAATAATAAATTTAAAGATAATATACTTATAATAATTGTTGAATTTATTTGCAATAATAAATCTATCACAAATTTTTTCAAAAATGATTAATAATTTCAAATGTAATACAAATCTGTAAATCATTTGAAAATTTATCTGGGGAGCTTAATCACAATTTTGTTAGTATCTTTCGTAAATTATTCCATATCTTCAGCATATTCTGTCTATATCAATGAAGATGTAAACGATCCTCTTATGGAAAATAAAAAAGAATTTTCAAACAGCATTATACCTTTCTTCTCAGATAATTACAACTCAGACTCAACAGACAAAGATATAGTCAATCAAAAATCCGCATTTAGGGGAAATATAGATGATGATAATTCTGAAAATTTTTTAGAGAAAATTCAAAATTTTTATAAAGAACAAGAAGATATCCAGAAAGAGATAGAACCAGATAGATTCCCAGAGAAAGATGATTTCAGCAAAGATTCCTTTAATTTTGATTATGAAGAAAAATCTAGCATTTCAGATAAAGAAGATTTTCTAGATTCTCGAGATATTTCACCTAAAGTGTCTAATAATGATTACGATAGAAATGAGATGAAAGATAAAAAGTCAGATTATTATCCTTATGAAAGTAAAGACACTGTAAATGATAAAAGTGCCTATAACTTTGATTCTAATCTTGATAATGATGATTATAATTCTAATTATGATTCTCAGTATGATGACAGATCATTTTACTCGCCAGATTCGCTATCCTCACCTTCCAAAGCAAGTCAGGAACCTTCACTACAATCTCATTACGTTCAGGTATTTGACAAGTATGGAAATTTTATTACAAGCTGGGGTGAAAAGGGAGAAGAAGACGGTAAATTCTTACATCCTCATGGTATAGCGGTTGATTCTAGAGGTTATGTATATGTTACAGATGAACTTAAATCTCAGGTGCTTAAATTCGACTCGGATGGTAATTTTATAAAGAGCTGGGGTGGAAACGGACCGGAACAATCTCAATTATCGAAAAAAATTGAGGATATTGATGTAGATGTACATGATGATGTTTATGTGGTAAATTATGGAAAACCCACGAATATAGCAAAATTCGACTCTGAAGGTAATTTTATTGGAAGTTTTGGGAGTAAAGGAGAAGGAATAGGTGAATTTAATCGACCGTGGGGAATAAATGTAGATTCTGAAGGAAATATCTATGTGGCAGAGAAGTACAACTATCGAATCTCTAAATATACACCCGATGCAGAATTTGTGACGATGTGGGGTAAAAATGGATCTGATGATGGAGACTTTTTGCATCTTCATGCGGTTACAACAGACAAAGATGGATATGTTTATGCTACAGATGAAGACAAGGGAAATATTCAAAAATTCACACCTTATGGAGAATTTGTTACTAAATGGGGTAATAAAGGAAAAGATCTTGGAGAATTTATAGAATTACATGGTATTGCTACTGATTCTGAAAACAATGTTTATGTTGCAGATACAAAGAATTCTCGAATACAGAAATTCACATCCGATGGAGAATTTTTAACGAGTTGGGGAGAAAACGGTTTAGGTGATGGAAAATTTTTAATGATACATGATATAGATGTCGACTCTAATGATTACGTCTATGTAACGGATAAACGCGACGCACACCCAGATAAGAGTAATGCATCAAAATATCTGGAAGAGGACGATTAATTACAAAATTCTTAATAATTTTCATAAATATGAATATTAATATACATTAAGAATTGGATTCTCGAAAATACTTTTATACTTTATTGTTTTTAATGTTATTCGAGTTCTAGAATCTGTTTTATTTGCTATAGGAGCTTTATTAAGTATAGTTAGATATGTTTAATTGTTTATGATTGCAAAAATTAGAATTAAAACTAGACTAATTTAATCTACAAGAAATATTAAATTGAGATATATAAGTTGAAATAATAGAGAAATATTTTAAAATGGGATTAATCAATCTTTTGTTGTTAACAAAGAGTAATGGTTCCTTTTTCCCTTAAAAATTTAGAAAAAATTGAAAATTTTAATATAGAGATTATAAATTCAAAGGAAAATCAGTTTGAAATTTTTTCAAATATATACAAGAATTATGATTCTTGTTTTATTTTTGAATCTCTTACTGGACCAAAGGAACTTGCAGAAACATCATTGATAGGTTTTGATCCTTTGATATTAATAAGATGTGATACAAAATATTTTAAAGTCATAGACAGTAAAAATAAAACGATAATCATAAATGATAAAGTGACTGAACCATTGCATCAACTACGTTTGATATTTAACAAATTGGTTGATTCGAAAAAAAACATTGCACCAATAACTTATAGATATATGGGAGGTGCAGTAGGTTATGTCAGCTATGACGCTATACGTTATTGGGAAAAACTCCCAAAACCAAAAAAAAAGATTTTAAATTTTCCTCTGATAGAACTTGGATTATTTACAGATGGTATTTTATATGACCATATAAAGAAAAATGCATATTATTTTTACACTAATGACAAACAACATTCCAGATTTGATGAAATAGATAAAATAATTAATGAAAAAAACCCTGGTAAAACTAAAAAAAGTATAGAATTTAATCA
>JBHIVA010000060.1:0-11207 GCA_042138015.1 Nitrososphaeraceae archaeon
ACAATTAGAAAATGGTCCAGAGAATGGCAACGGAAATGGATTGCTAGGTGATGGTGGTCTTAACATAGACAGAAATCTAGTAAATATATGTCTAGACATAAATGCTAACGGACAATTTAGTGGCGATAGACTTCCACCAATGTAGAAGAATAATTCTCTCTTTTTTTATACTATTTTTTTAAATAATTGTTTGTATTGTACTACCAATATAGTTATAAATAATGAATCTGTAGATCGCTGATTTCCCATCACTTTGATAGGTGGTGAATATTTATAGCATGACTGTAACATTTGTTTGAATAATATTCTGTTATTTTTTCGTAAACCTAATGAATAGTTATCCCAAGACTTGATCTCTTTTCAGAGTCTAAAGTACCACGTGGAGAGTAGGATAGAAGAGAACCAAATTCAATTCTAGTTATGGAAAAATGCATATAATGTTAAACTAGACTAAGTAAACATGCTACTTGGTATTTCAAGAGTAGATGGTATAGATTCAAGTATGTCAATTGGCTCAGAGTTCAATCGCACCGTATTTAAGCATCTTCTCTGGCCATGTGAGCTGAGTCTTATTGAATATAGACTTCCATATGAACAGAGAACGTCCCAATCTAAGTGCTTCCCAACCTTGATGTAATGAACCACTTGTCTCGCCAGCTTCGACAATTATTGTAGCATCTGAAATTAATGCCATTGTTCGATTTCTAATAACAAAATCCTTCGGTGTGGTCCTATGATTTGAGTGAAACTGTGAAATGGCTAGATGATTATACATGATTTTTTGCTGAAGATAATATATTTTTTATTTTATATTTTGTGACATAATTTTTAATAATTTAATGTTAAAATTAATTCTTTACATCTATAGCAGAAAAAATATTATTGGAATGAAATAAGATTTAATAATAATTGATAAAACTAAGAATCATAGTTTACATAATTTTTACGATGGAAAGGAATTTTCCTAAATCGTAAATATGACAAATTTATTGAACTTCAATAATTCCTGTTTCAGGGATTGTTTGTCCTCCTCCATTTGGTTCCTCTTCTTCTTCCTCCTCTTCTTCTTCCTCTTCTTCTTCCTCCTCTTCTTCTAGCGTTGAAGTTGTACTTTGAATAGGTTGTACATCTATAACTGTTCTTTCATCATTTACTAAATCAATATCCACAATTTCTGGTCTCTTTGCTGGGGAATTTATACCATCCTTACAAATAACGCTTACATCATTTACAATAATTATACAAGCAGTAAATGTATCCTTAGCATTTACGTTTGTTCCATTAAAACTAAATGAGATTTCTGCGGTATTCTGATATATTAGTTCATCATTAGGATTAAAGATTTTCCAATGCGTAGTATTCTCAGAGTTAGTAAAAGTAATTATATCACCAGTATCTTGGTTTACACCGAATAATGTAAGAATTACTTTAAAGGCATTCTCTTCATTTTGTGCATTTACTTGGATTTTATCATTCGAATAAAAACTCAGAAGAAAACCTATTCCAAAAAGTATCGATAGGAGTATGATTTCAGATCTTTTTAAAAAAACCATTTTTCCATCCATTTAAATTATGTATCTAAATTATTATTCTCAATTATAAATATTTTAATCTAATTACTTTAAATCAAATAATTGAAGAGTTTTTTATCAATTACTGCACTCATAATTCTTTACATAATGTGAAAGTGTAAAGTTAACATTATTTTAAATACATATAATTTGAAATATTTCTTTTGGCTGAAAATGATTGAAAAGCAAAAAAAATGTGATTGTCTAAATTAGCAGATTAACCTAACTAATAATTTCTATCCTTCATCATTTTATTCTTGTAGCTATACTTGTCTCCTTTGCCATCCCCATATTTCTCTTTATGCTCATCATACCAAGTCATTTCCTTTTTAAACAGAACCTCTCCAGTTCCTGGATCTACTCCGACTTTATACTTTTTCATTTCTTCATCTACAACTTTAACCTTGTAGATTAGATAGTTATGAGCTTCAGTTAATTCTGCTTCCTTTGCAAATGAATTAGGGCCTATGCTATTTTGAGCAGTTGTAATTGCATCTATGATATTTACATTTATTTTAGATTTAAATGCCTCACCAATGGTATCATGTACATCAATCGTTCCAGTCCAATTCATTTTCACTGGTTCTGACTCATTAGATATACCTATGGTATCGCTTTCACTAACATCCGTTGATTCCATCCTTTGAACTTCTTCTGGATCTATTTGTGCAAATACCTTTTCTACATAACTAATGTCCTTGTTATTGTTGTCGTAGTTGATATCACTAATAGCGCCTATTGCTAGCAGGGAAATGAATGTTGTTATAAAAGCTAAAAGTGTTTTCATTATAAACAGTACAGATTTATTATTTATAACAATTTGTATATTATCGATGATAAAACTGGTATCAATACCATTTGATATTTTGAAGTTAGATAGCAGGTCAATGGTATGACCATGAAATATTTCTAGGAGGTGCTCTGAAACAAACATTCAATTTATATACTGTTTATATTAGATTTTAAAATTTGATAAAGATAGTAAGAAATAAAGTAAATGTATTTTACAAAATATACCATTGACTAAATTTGTAATTTATTATTCAATCATTTCTACTGTACTTCTATATGTTTTACTAAATATTTCCTTCAACCAAAATATAATCGCACAACAAGAATCTAAAATTCCTCAAACTAAGGAAATGCCAGAGATTTCTGTTGAAGTTATAGGAACACCAAATGATGACAATATTAAGGGTGGTGAAGGAGACGATGAAATTGAGGGAAAGAAGGGAGATGATACTTTAGATGGTGGAAGAGGAGATGACGAATTGAATGGGGATGAGGGAAATGATTTACTTAAAGGAAAAAGGGGAGACGATGAATTGGATGGGGATGAAGGTAACGACAATCTGAAAGGCTATCAAGGAAATGATTTGTTATCCGGTGGTGAAGGAAATGACACCTTAGATGGAGGTAGTGGGATAGATGAACTTGAAGGAGGTCCTGGTGCAGATCTCTTTATCTGTGATTCTGAAGATATCATCGTAGATTTTAATCCTCAGGAGAATGACACATTATCTGAATCGTGTAGAAATGAAAGATTATTGATCAATACTCTCAATTCCTCCATGTATTGATAGATAAAAATGGCTTTTTTATTCTCTTAAATATATCAATTGTTTATCATGTAAATGTATGAATGTACATATTTATAAAAAAACCAGTATATCAATATGCATTGATCGATTCAAGGAATATCTTTATAGTGTGAGCTATGTAAGATTCTATGACTTCAAATACATTGCAGAAATACAAATCTAATCTTTTTATAGGGTTCTAACGCAGATAAATCAATTTTTTAAATACATTTAAATTTGCAAAAATAATTATGAAATTTGTAATAGTCATAACAAATTCATAAAAAATCTCAATGTTATTAAAATAAATTATAAACTTCTTGTAGATAAATATTATATTTGAATTATAGTTGTAATTTGACTTACTAATTCATTAATTTATTTAAAGAGATATTTTAAAATATATCTTATTCTAATATTGATTTACAATATTTGTATCAGAATCGTTTCTTTTTATTAAAAAGGAAGAGAGGAATCCAAATCGAATGTCAATAGATGGACAAGGGAGTCCGATTAATCAACACAAATCGGATATACGAAATAATGTATTAGAAGAAGGGGTAGAATGTTTTAGTCATTGGCTTTCTGTCGAGGAAGGAAATAGTGCAGCTGACATTAATGTGCAACTTGAATTAAAAGAAATAGAATATAAAAACAATAAATTAATAATTCACGATAATATGAACAATCTGGATATTGAGGTTATTATTAATAATGGTTTTCCTGTTTGCACTTTATGTAAAACTGATGACTGTGCTCATAGCGGGTTTGCTATATGCGTGATTCAAAATCAATATAGAGAAAAAAGGAATTAATCATTCATTTACTCTTATCCTTTTATTATTTTTTTCCTCTCGATAACTATTATCAATATCGTCGTTATTATGCAAACCATTCCTTTTGATAAATTTTAAAAGGTCTGTATGATCTTCAATATTATAATAATTTCTCATTTTAGATAATGTATCATCATCATAAAAACTTGGTTTATTAATATTTTTTTTCATTTCATCTTCCATACTATTTTTTAACAATCATAATACTTAAATTTTTTTGGCATATTACTGGAAAAAACTTCTATTTTTATATAATTCTCATCTAATTGACAATATTTTTGCAGGAGTATTGGAAAAGGCAATGTTCCTCATTGTTAGTATATAAATTTTGTAATTATTACGGCAATCATATGATATCTTCACCTAATTTACATATCTCATTAATGGATTTACTAACAACTCCTTCCCTCTCTAAAGCTTTAAATTAATTTCTTAAAGTCATGAAATAGGATCATTTCTGTAATCTAGTGTTAGTATAGAAGACTGTTGACTAAAGCCTAATTCTTTACATATATAAAAAAGTGAATTGATATCCTAGAATATAACAAATACTGAACTAATTGAAATAACAGGTAAGAAAAAATAATTTTCTTACAAACATGGAGTATTGGATTTCAATTCTTCGATTTTCCAAAATTTTCTATTACTTTGCATATATATTCAGCAGTTTTATAAATCAAATCTAATCTAGCATATTCATTCGTAGAGTGAGCTTTTCCGTATTTGTATGAACTTCCAATACAAACACAAGGAGCACCTAAAATTTTCATGAAGTAATACATTGGCCCAGTCGCAGCAGAAGAAATACATTTCACTGTTGATCCAAAAATATCTTTCGCCGTATCTTCGACTACTGAAATAAATTGGTTATTGATAGATAAATTTCTTGCAGGAGGCGTTTTATTCAATAAATTTATTTCTAAAATATCTTGAGTGAAACCACATTGTTTTAAGTGGTCACAAAGCCTCTTAAATTGTACATCAGGCTCCATATCTGGAACAAGACGAAAATCTATTTTAGCTATGGCTTTATTTGGTAAAACAGTTTTTGAACCATTTCCAGAAAACCCTGCGTTCAGACCACTTATGTTACAAGTCGGCATTCCTTCATAATACTTTTTTGCTTCAAATCCATTCAAATCATTTAAGAATCTATTAATGCCATATTCTTTTTTAAAAAATTCTTCATCAAATGGTTGATCTTGTAATATTTTAATTTCATCATTAGAAAAAGGCCTCATATCTTTGTACCAATCTCTAATCAATATTCTTCCACTAGCAGATCTGATATTATTCAAAACACTAACCATAATCCAAGCAGGATTTTCTATTACAGATGCAAGACTAGAATGTACGTCTCTTATAGGACCTCCTTTGGTAACCAATTCTACATATAATATACCTTTAACACCCAACATAATAAGAGGTCTATCCTTTTCATCGAAATATCCAAATTCCCATACTATACCATCACATTGCAACGCCTCTCTGTATTGATATAAAAAACCCTTAATACGTGGACTACCTATTTCTTCTTCCCCCTCTATTAGGAATTTGATATTACACGGAATATCCCCATATTTTTTCACCAAATACTCGACAGCTTTAATTCTTGTTATAATTTCCCCTTTGTTATCAGAAGAACCACGTCCATAAATAAAATTTCCTCGTACCTTTCCACTGAACGGATCTTTATTCTCCCAAAGATCTATAGGATCTTCAGGTTGTACATCATAATGGTTATAGAAAAGAATAGTTTTACCATTCCTATTTTTTTTTGATTTAATTTCACCGTATAATATAGGCGGTATATTGTGATATTCAATATTTTGAGATATATTTGAACTTAAATCATTTTTTGTATTGATAGATTCATGTGAATTAGAATTGTGATATAGTAGTTTAGTTTCTATTCCTGCCTTATTCATTATTTTTTCTAATAGAAGTGCACAATCTTTCATTCCTATATTTTTTCCAGAAACACTTGGCTGACGGATCAAAGTTTGCAAATCAGAGATAAGATCCACCATATCTAATTTGAAACCATGATTTGATGTCATATCCAACAAATATCACTTGAAAATACAATCCTTATTATATATTTTAATGATATCCTCAAATTTACATAAATGTATATAAAAATTACATATATTACGGATCTCAATAAATCGGATTATTATTTTTAGTTCTCTCCCATATTTCCGAAATTATTTCAAATATAGTTCTGTCTATTGAACCATCAAATTTTTCATACCATAGATTAGCGACAAATTCGCTTGGAGAAATTTTATTCTGCAATCTTTTATCCAAAATATTAATAAAATCTGGCTTTAGGTCCAACTCGATTAATCCTTTTCTTGCATAATCAAGTTGTAATTTTATAGTGTCTATAATACTAAAATGAGATTTAGCTTCGTATCCAGATATGACAGACATTGAGCGCTCTTCTCTCAGAATTGGCAACGGACGTAATAATTTTGTCCCTTGCTGTTCGTCGATTATTGCCTTATAAATAAAGCCTACAAAGAATTCAATTATAGCCATAAGTGATTTTGGAGATGGCTGTACTGAGACAACTCTTGTTTCAACCCTATAAAATTCAGAATTTAGTCTAATCCTGGCATCATCATGTCTTTCTTTTTCGAGTTCAAAATAGTCTTTGGCTAGGATTGCTTTTTTTGAGATCATGTAATTGATGTAATCTCCAAGATCATCCAAGTATTTTGGTATTGTGGGGAATCCAGAATTTTGTTGTTCAGAGTGATCATATAAGTATATTCTAGGCTCATGATATGAATAAATTTTTCCAGCGAAAAGTTTGCTGCTTGCTCCTAAAACTATAACCGAAGGAATTAGATTTAAAACATGATTAAACATTTGACTGACATGATCGGGATTTCTTCCCTGTAAGTGAAAATGAAACCCTTGAATAGCAGCAGCTATATGCGAAGGACGAAAATGCATTCCTTCCAATTCAATATCTGAGAATTTATTTGCCCATTTGAACAGTTTATGATATCTTGGACTATTGTTGATTACTTTATCATCAAGCACCGAAGGAGAAGGATTAGCTCCAAGGAAGACCGGAATAACTTCTTTATCACTATAAACTCTTTTGACTGCTTTGTCCAAATTATCAATGATAAATTCCTCATATAATAATTCTAGATCTGAGAGATTTGAAAAAGAAATGGGGGGTGTTTTAAACTCAAATTGACAGGATCCATATTCGTAATCAATCATACACCCACTTTTTTTAAAAAAAGGGAATTCAGATAATTCTTCTATCATATCTCGGGCATTAACGGGTCTGCCTTTTGAGTCAAGTAAACAGGCTTCTATCTCAGTTCCAACTTGAAATAAAGGGTCAAACCGATTTTTATCAGCTTCTATTCGCTTTTTAAGTAAAGAAATTTGTCCTAAAAAATCATCATCGCCTCTATCGTCAATCAAATTTGTAGACAATATTATTACTATGTTAGTCAAATTAATAAAATTTCTTGAAGGTTAAAATTAAAGTCAATAGCAATACAATTTTTGGTTGATTAACTAACAATAAAGTATTAGCTAAATTTCTAGGTAAGAGATAATCTGAATTCAGAATTTGGAAAAAAATAAGATTCAAATTTTCGATAAATAATCCATTTACTCCAAAAACTTACTCGGTTGGCAAATAAATTGTATCATAATCTAAAACCAAAAATCATTTCAATAAAATTTCAGTTATTTTACAAAAAAGATTTTAAAAATTAAAATTTAACTCAGATTTTTTGGTATTCAAATAATCAATTTGTAAAACCAACTAACTAATTTTTTTCTAAATGATATGATCATAAAGCAATTAAGTGACCTAGAAACAACCATATAGGAAGTGGTCAAGATATTAATTTGTCATTATATCTCTAAATATGTTGTATTATTCTTAAAACATTTTAATACCTTTCTTATTATTATAATCATGTAATAATTTTCGCTTAAGACTTTGATCTAAAATCTCCTCATATGTTATAAAGTCAAAAAAATTTTATTTGAGGTTACTAATATAACGAGTAATCTATATTTTTTAGTTAATTATAATAGGTATTCAACATTTTTATATAGTTTATTGATTGAAAACTAAAAATACAATATTTAACCACAAATATGATTATTGTCTATACTCAATTTCCTTTTTTTCTTTTATAAACTGATGTTCGTCACTGAAAGATTTATTTTCTTCATTTGCATCTTTAGATAAATTCTCAACGGAATCCTTATAAATCGCTATTGCTGTATATTCTAAATTTCCATTAGGATCTATTGGTGGTTCGCATTGATATTTCATATCTATAAATTCAAAAGTAGCATGATTTTTTTCCTGATTAAAGATCAGCCAATCATTTACCTGATTAATTAATTGATCAAAGGAAGCTGCTTGAAATTGTTTAATTCTTATATGCTTTTCCAACTTTTCAGACATTTTATCTTTTATTACTCTAGTTACAAAAAAAGATTTATTCTTTTGTATTATAAGAGTTATATTTTATACTCATTTTTTTAAGCTTTACATCGTAATGGTTTGTCATATAGTTAATAACTGAATTGCATGTATAAATTGCATATAGGTATTAATTTAGACTCAATATCAAACTCTAACAGTCTCTCTCTTTATGAGTTAATATCCTCTACATTCTCTGTAAATATTTTCAATTCAAATATATTTTTATTAACTTCGTTTAACACACAGTGATTTATTTTTAAAAATAATTGGCTAAAATGGAAGATGTACTTTTCTTTAAAAACCAGTAGATTAAATCTAGTCGATCAAATATAACACGAATCATTTTGTAACTATATTAATATAGGTAAATGTGAATAATTTCAACTAAGAAACCTTTCTTATTTAAATTTTGTCAGATTATTATTAATAAAAATTGTATAATTTTGTCGATAAAGTGTATAAGTTCTTATTTGATAGAAAATGTTTAGATGTTAGTTAATAGATTCATTCTTTAAAAGAAAAAATAAGAACCTTTCTATTTTATCATATCAGACTTTGATATGGTTTTAAGGACATATTTGCTTATTTCTAATCCTTGTTCATATGATATTGTTTTCCCAGTGTGAAGGTAAGAAGAAATAAGAAATTTCTCTAGTATTGTACACCAAACTGCTCCTACAATAAAATCTCTTCTACTTGAAAAGTTTACATATTCTTTCATATCATCAGTTTGAGCGTTGAACATTTTTTCTATCATTGGAGTACAAGATATAACATTTTGTATTATTTTATCTAATAACTTTTTATTTAATTCATCTTCCAACATGGATATAGTTTAACAAACCTTTTAATTTAAGATTATCCAGAATAAAGCTTATTTTATTTTAAAGTAAAAAAATCAAAAATTGATTGTAAATTGAATTTTATTTTATTTCAATTTAATATCTTTTTATGAAGGATCACAGGAACTGTCCCCTGATCGTATGTAATTTCAAGTTTATCCCCTACTTCATAATTACACGATTCAATGCTTCTAGGATGATCTTTACTATCTACTACACATTCGCCATCACTTTTACTAACCACCGTTACTTGTTCTATCACAGACTCCCTAATTAAATTTTGAATAGGAAAGATAAAAATTGCAAATAATAGAAAAATTCCTACCACAGCAATAACAAATATTATCTTTATTTGCCTCATTGACATACCGTTATCATTGGAGGTTGGACCTAACTCGTAATCATAATTCATAAGTTATGGTTAATTTAATCAACCTATAAATTATATTATTGAACAAAACTAGTGCCTAAATATATGTAATGAATTTATCCAATTTTCATATTTGTTAGTTGATAGAATATTATATTTATGTCAATCAGCTTTCATTCTCAATTTTAAAAAATATTAAGTAGGAGGTATTTATTATAGTATGTTTGGAATCGGTATATATTTAATGTACCTTGTAGATTATTTGAGTGGTAAAAAATATAAGAAATGTAAATTTTGTGAAAAAACTTTTAAAAATAAAGGAGATCTTGATACCCATCTAAGAGGGGAACATTCAAACAACGATTGATCAGGAAAGATCGAATCATATATCTTATAAATTTAATTAATATCTATATACGGATTATAAGATCGAAATAAACCTTAGTATATTTATTTAAATACATTAAAATCTTATTATAGAGCTATGTCTACTAAGACACGTAATTCTAAATCAAAAACAAACAGACGACATTCTATGAAAAAAAGATCTGGCAATATAACTCAAAAAGACCCAAACCAATCACAATCTCTGAAATATGCACGAAATTTATCTGGCAAGGACAACAAATATTTAGAAGATGATAATAGAAATGAAGCTCCACAATTTATTGATTCTTTATTAAAGGCAAAACGAATTCCTCCAAAATATTTTAATGCTACAGATCATTATAGAATACAATCGCTAGAGATTTTAAGAAATATTTCTATTAGTTGTTTAGAATTTCAGAAAGATTTGTTGATTAACTATAATGAGTCATATTACAAAATTATCAATGAAATTTTTAATTCTTCGAAGCAATCTGTTACTCCTGAAAATTATCTCGTGCTATGTGATAATATAAATAAAAAAATTTTTGAGAATATTAACAGGACCACGTCCCTAATCAACGATATCGTAGCTACTAATCTAAATTCCTTAAGTATTTCACTAGATATTTATCACAAGTATTACAAACTCTTTAATGTTAATTCTTTTTCAAAAAAATCATAATCTAATTTTCTCCAAAAATTCTTTTTCCTAAATCGATTGGTATTAAATAAGACAGATGCTAGTTCCTTTACTTCTTTATATTAACCATATATCCAATTATATATTTTTATTTATATTATTATATATTATGTCAAAATAGATAACATAATGTTAATGGATGTTTAGTTTTAATCTTTTTATTATTACGCAAAATATGGCTTTGTTAACTTAGAATTGATTCACCTCCAATTCTGAATGGGATAGTGTTTCTGATTGTTGTATTGTATAGATAAATGAATAGGTTAATTCAATTGTATGCATGTTGTAGATCACAATTATTTTTATTCGTGTTGTTGATACATGGATAATAATCATCAAAACAATCCATCCTATCCTTGAAATACTGCATTACTCTTTCTTTCAATAAGACTTTTCTCTAAAGGTGAATGCAATCTATGTTTTAGATGTAAAAAGTTACATGCTTGAGGATACCATGTA
>JBHIVA010000061.1:0-11048 GCA_042138015.1 Nitrososphaeraceae archaeon
CTTGGACAATAAATAACAACAATAACAACAATGATAATAACAACAATAACAACAATGATAATAACAACAATAACAACAATGATAATAACAACAATAACAACAATGATAATAACAACAATAACAACAATGATAATAACAACAATAACAACAATGATAATAACAATGATGGAACATATTCGTCCGGAAATTCCCCATCATCTGGTGGAGGAAAAGTTGTCAATGAAGCCGATCCTAGTCAACAGGGGGATGAATCTGGATCTAATGAAAATTCGCCAGGTAGTGTAGATGATTCTCCTAGTAGTGTCGGAAGTACTCCTGCTGATGGAATGCAGATACAACCAAGTGTAACTCTTTCAGGTTTATCTGGTATATCAATGGGACAAATAAGTCAAAACCTTGATCTAAATGTTGTAAACCCTAACAAGATTTCTGACGATTGCAGAAAAAAATACGGAACTGCTCTTCCATCCCAATTTATATTTACAATAAATCAGACAGCTACTACCAATGCTAATCCAATCAATATTTCAAAATATTATGAAGAAATGGGAGGAAAAATTATGGATGTCTACAACATGACATATTTTAAAGGCTTTTCAATTATCATTAATGATAATACCTTACTAGAAAAACTCAAAAATGATCCGAGATTAGATTTATTTGATCAGAATATTTATGGAATCTCTCTGCAGAATAACAATAACAATAGCGATAAAAATAATTTTAATTCTGACAACTCTGGTAATAATACTTCATTTCAGAAAAGTACAAACGGATGTGAACTGGATTATAACAAACTGACAAAATTATCTAAAAATCTTTCAACTGTTCAGAATAATTATACATCAAAACTTAGTACAATCAGTAACAATACTATTACTAGTCCAAAAATACCAGAAATAGATATAGCTGTGATAGATACTGGAATAAGTTATGATCATCCAGATCTAAATATTTACAAGGCTGTAAGCTTTGTTAATGGATCTACCAGCGCAAACGATGATTTAGGACATGGAACTCATGTAGCTGGAGTAATAGGTGCAAGAGATGATGGTGTGGGAATTTCTGGTATTATTCCTAATGCAAAATTATGGGCACTCAAAGTTTGTGATTATCGTGGATTATGCAAGATCTCGGATCAGATAAAGGCAATAGAATATGTTACTAAAAATGCTGATCAAATAGATATTGTTAATATTAGTATAGAAAATACAAATTCTGAATTATTGAACAAAGCCATAAATGCATCGATCAAAGAAGGTGTTGTCTATGTTGTAGCTGCAGGTAATCAACGAATAAACTCCGATCAAACTACTCCAGCAAATAATCCTAATGTTATTACTGTTTCTGCAATTGGAGATAGTGATGGAAAATGTGGAGGAAAGGGTCTAGTTCTAGATGAAGGGAGAATAGCAGATGATTCATTTGCTAACTTTAGCAATTTCGGTAACTCCATTACTATTGCTGCTCCTGGTGTAGATATCTTCTCAACCTATAATGGGACAGGATATGCTATTGAATCTGGAACGAGTATGGCAGCTCCTCATGTAACGGGGTTGGCTGGTTTGATAAAGATGAAGAATCAGAATGCAACCATAGAGGAGATAAAAGATATGATCTTAACATCATCTATACAACCCGGTACTCTCTGTTCATCAGATGGAGATAAAGGATATTTCAGTGGCGATATGGATCAAAATTCTGAACCTTTAATTTATCTAGGTTATAATAAACCGGTGATCGAACTACCTAATGGTTTCAATCTAACAAACTTAGTAGAAATTAACGCAATCGGTGAAATTAATACAGCATCAAACTCAACTAATATGGTTCCAATGAATATGACAAATCTCAATACAGATACCACAAGAACATTCATCAATTCTGCCTCTAATTCTGGACAAGTAATATCTACTAATACTAACACAATTCAGACTCAGTCAATAAATAATTCTACTAATCTTATAAACAAATGATAATAAACAATATATAATAATCATAAAAATTTCATATTACAATTTTTTTTGAATTTATGACAATATTAAAATCTTTTAATTTAAAATAAAATTTTTAATAATCATACAAGTAATGAAAGTATTTTATTTGATTCAAAAATAATATATAAAGTTTTATAATTTCAATTTAATGTATTAAATATAGATTACATGATCCAAATTTTCATTATAATATCAAACTATTTACAAATAATTTTTATCATTATCAAATCAATACATGAATCACATAATTAGTCCTATAAAATGATAAATAAGAAGGTTAGTTTTATTTAAAAAATCAAGTTTTAAGTTTTAATAAAGGCAATGACAATAATATAATTAATATACCTGACATAATCCAAGCGGTATCGTAACTATATTCAGTTACAAAATATGAAAAAATAATTGGAATCCAAAATGATCCAGATAGTGAAATTCCATTTACGAAACTTATAGCAAGGGTCTGATATTCTCTTCTTATTCCATAATCTTGTTTTGCCTTTGCATAGATTACTACAAAACCTATAGATAAAAAAATTCCAGAAACAAGAATAGAAAATATCACAACATAGATGGAATTAATGTACAGAGCCATAATACTCGATGCTGAAATTAAGGAACACAAAAAGAGCAGTTTCTTTGTATTTTTTACTTTATTGTAAATTTTTCCAAATACTGGTGAAACAATTATTCCTGTAATTAAACTCAGACTTCCAAAGAATCCAGCTAAAACTGGTTCCACATTTAATTTCTCTATTAAATATAAAACCATAAAAGTAAGTGTCAAACTCGCGCCTGTTTGAAATCCAAGCAATGCTAATCCGAGAGTTAATAATGATTTATTTAATAAAACTAATTTTAAATCTCTTAATTCAATTTTTATTCTTGTTTTCAGGTCATTTATCAAATTTAACTCCATAAAAATTGTAATTATAATACCAAGAAGACCTCCTATTATTATAGATCCTCTCCAGCCAATTAATTCAGCAAGACCTATCCAACCAAATATACCAATTAATGCCCCTATAGCGTGGGCTGAATTTAAGATTCCTACACCAAGTCCTGTATTTTTCTCACCCAAAAATTTTGTTATGAGTGTTATACTAGGTCCAAAAAAACATGCCATTCCAATACCTACTAGAAACCTCAGTATAGCGATTTGAGTTATATCTTGTAAGAAACCAGAAATTATAACCATCAAAGAGGAAAATAAAATTCCAAATACGCTCAATCTCCGTGAACCAAATTTTGCTGCAAGTATTCCAGCAGGAATTTGAAATATGCCAACACCTATGATAAAACTTGTTGTTATTAGTCCTAGTGAAGAAATATCTAAATTAAAATCTAAAGCAATGAAATAAAATATAGAGGAAACATTAAACCAATTAACTGTATATAAAACTCTTGCTAAAAATAATGTAAAAGGTATACGTGCAAAAATTATATCTAGTATTTTCATCTCTTTAACAAAACGATTTTAATGAATAACTGATTGTCATAAAATTCTTCTCCTTTTCGATCTATCTTTTGAAGAAGATACGACTAGAAATCATGGATAATTTCATTTACTTTCTCCTTAATCGTGCTAGATCTAATAGATTGTATTTTATTTAATTATTGTTCTAATTACAATAATTTTATACTAGATCAATTGAATTAAAAATTTGACCGATATTTTTAGAGGTTAAGATATTAATACTATTGATCATTATATCTACATTCAACTATGGGCTTGTCTTTGGGTAAAGATCTGACTAAACTTTGTTTTTTATTAGTATTTTGGAGCATTGTACTACCTGTATTGACGTTAAAAATTGTTCCTATATCTGGTCAGGAAGATACCTTAGAAGAGATTAAAAAGCAACTAAAATATTCCTACCCTGACAATCCAGATATCGATCTTTCTATCAAAGGAACCTCAGCTAATGACGACATAAAGGGAACGGAAGGAAATGATGAAATTTATGGAAAAAAGGGTAATGATAAGTTAGAAGGATTTTTTGGAGATGACAAGCTGTATGGAGACGACGGTAACGACTCGATGAAGGGAGGTAAAGGTAACGATTTGTTAGATGGAGGGGAAGGAAATGATACATTGAAAGGAGGTAAAGATAACGACCTGTTAGATGGAGGAGAAGGAAATGATAACCTTAAGGGATATCAAGGAAATGATACACTTATTGGAGGAGAAGGTAACGACAGATTAGATGGAGGTCAAGGTATCGATATTCTGGAAGGTGGTGAAGGAGCGGATATTTTTATATGTGATTCTGAAGATAAAATCGTTGATTTTGAAACAGTTCAAGGAGATTCCTTAGCACAGACTTGTGAATATAAAGAACCAACTAGTCTAAATAATGCTACGAGTACGCCTAATTTTGCCCAAAGGTATCTTGGATAGTAAAAATGTATTTTATTATTTTTATCATTTAATTTTTATTTTAAAAGGGATTTTAGGAAAAAGAAAATTACTTTTTTGGTTTGTATAAATTAAACATAATTTTCTAGCTAGAAAAAAAAAATTATTAAAATTAAAGATCAATTTAGTAATATAGGATCATCTATCTCAGTTGATATTTGTGAAGATGTTTGATTAGTTATATTTGCTGGAGGTATCGGTTCAATAGGTTGATCATCCTCTTGACCATATATAGGATTCACAGTAACAGAGAAGAGGAAAAGCAGAGGAATTATAATAACCAAAAATCCTATTGAATATGATATTCCTGTCATAAAAAAGATTGTACTCTATATTATTAAAGGATTACCTTCATTTTAAGGCTCGATAGATTATTTTAAAAATTTGTGTTTAATCAATTTTGGGGGATTTAATATTACCAATAATGACAATCAACTGTCATGTTTTGGAATATTTAATAATTCATTATTAGAAATAACATTTAACACATCCATAGAATATGATAACCTTATAAGATAATCCCTTTATATAAATACAATGAATTATGAGGAATTAGGAAAAAAAATAATGAATTTAGATCGAAACGTGCGTTTTGTAACAATATTTGATACAAAAGAAGGAAAACCTGTATATTCTGAGCACAAGGAGGGAGTAACTAATTTACTTTCTAAGGAAGAAAGTAAAGAATCATTACAACTAGCGCTGAATGCTTGGAAGACACGTTCAAAACTGGAGCCAAAGATAGGTAAGGGAAAATATGTTTTAGCTGAATACGAAAAACTTAAAAGGATAACTATTCCGATGGATGAAAACCATTTACTTTACATAACTACTGAGGTTGGATGTGACGCTCAGGGACTTATTGGGAATATTAAGAATTTATAAAAAATAATAGTGATAATTTGATTCTCAAAATTTTTTTATAAATAGATAAAATTAATCTGTATTGTTTATCCTAATATTTATTATAGATTTTTTGAATAAATGAATAAACATCTTGCTAAATAATAATGAAAAGTTCTATGAGTATATCTCAAATACTCTATACTTTTTTGCCAAATTATACTTGTAGAATTTGTTGATCCCAATCAAAAATACCCTTAGTAAAAATTTAGAAATTTGTTGATCTGGTAAACTACTAATCCATATTTTAAATTCATCTATATTTTCAGAAAAAAACTCATCCTCATCTTGAGAATTTGCACGGATTCTGGTAATCTTGTCTTTTGTGATGTAAGGTATCTCTGGATTGGTATTCATGATTTGTTTTTCACCATCTATGTCTAATCACTATATTGACCATTATGCCACAACAAGAAAAAATACAATTTTCTGTCATTGTATTTCTCTGTAGAAATTATTTCAAAATCTTCTCCTGAATCAGTTTCAAACCCTCCGTAAATTGTCCCTGTATTTTATAACTAAATCCCATAATTCATTATTTCGCTTTTCTCGTCAGAATTAATTCTCCCTTTACCAATAAATTACTAAATTAGCGAGACCATTTAACATGGAGAAAAGACTTGAATTCGTTGATTGCCTCTATCTACTACGTATACATCACCATTAGAATCGACAGTAACATGTTCAGGTTTTTTAAATTCTGCGTTACCTATTCCATATTTCCCAAAGCTAGTAAGCAATGTTCCATTAGTATCAAATACTTGGACACGTGGATTGGTAGCACTATCCACCATGAATATTTTATCTGTAAAATCTACTTCCAGATGTTCTAAAGGTAAAGTTAATTGACCAGGACCCGTTCCATTGGATCCCCATTGCTTTACAAAAGTTCCATTGTTTGTAAATTTTTGAATCCTTGGACTTTCCAACTCATTTATGAATATGTTACCTTTAGAATCTACTCCAATCCCATGTGGATGAATGAATTGACTTGGTTGAATACCTGAAATTCCAAATTGAGAAACAAAATTGAAATTACTATCATATTTGATAATTCTGTCATTTCCGGTATCAGTGAGATAAAAATTACCATGTCGATCCAATGCCATATCTTCTGGACTCGCGAACTGGTCTTTAACTTGAACGTTCTGTTCAGTTTGATCGTCATCATTGTTTTCTTCATTTTCTTCTTTCCCATATAGAACAGGAGGTCCTTGTGCAGAATCCCAAGCTGCGATAGGTGTTCCGTTGGTAAACAATTTTTGAACACGATCGTTTCCTCTATCAATTATGTACAAATGATCATTTGAATCAATTACCATACTATATGGACTTTTAAATTCCCCTAGATCTTCTCCTTTTTCCCCAAATCTGGAAATAAACTCACCATCTTTGGTAAATTTTTGAACATCATTTCTTTCTCTATCATTAACGTAGACATATCCTTGTGAGTCGAATACCACATCATGTGGGCGTAGGAATTGACCATCATCAGTACCATCAGATCCCCATTGTAATTTGTAACAATAATTTATAGACTGATTACCTGTTTCTGCATAGGAGTAATCAGTAATTGAATTAGAAGTATTGAAAAACCATACTGAATATATTAGATTTATAATACTTAAAATTACGACTATTTTCTTTACCGCCATAATCTCTATTCTATCGAGTTTACTATAATATTAACATATAGACAATTTTAGTTTAGGAAATACATGTTTTATGATATGATGCCACAATAGAAAAAATTTATAAGAGTTTACTATTTAGAATATGGTTAACTCAATATATCTTCGTTTATTTATTATATTTTAGGGTATACTTAAATTTGAGAGAATATTTTAGACATTTATCTTTATTTAATGATAAAATACACATATCGATCATGATTTTTCATATGTCTTTGTCAACAAATGTTGATAAGAGAGTTATAAAAAATCCCGATGAGGATGAGAATTCTGAAAAAAGGAAAATATAAATTTGTTCGTCTATAATCTCTATTAGAAAAATTGTCTAGAAAATATTTTATATTAAATATTATTATAATCCCTGTTTTAGTAACAATATTATTTAATATGAATTATATTATACCTGTTTACTCCCAAGAAGAAGGTGATGAAGATTCAAGTATTGCAATTTATGATTCCAAATTAAAAATTGAGAAGTTAATTGATAACTTTGATTTACCTACCAATATAGGTTTTCTTGATACTAATGATGTTTTAGTTTATGAAAGCTCAGGAAACGTACAAAGAGTAATTAATGGGGATACAATTGATTTTCCAATCTTGACATTCAAAAATTCCAATAATGTTCAGATTATTATGAAAGCAATAGTTGCTAAAGAGAAGAATAATTTTGAAGATAACATTACTCACGATGTATTTTTTTATTATGTTCAATGCAATATAAACAGCGAATGTAAAAATAATGTGAGTAAATATGAATTGGACAATAAAAATCAAAAATTAATAAATCCTATAGTTTTAGTCTCAATACCATCAATTTCTAACCCCTCTCATATTGAAGGAATTTTCAGGATAGGTACGGACAATAACTTATACCTTAACATAGCAAGTTTTGAGGATGAAACAAATAGAAAATTAAGTTCAGGAACTGAAAAAGTTTGGCTCGAATGTATAATTAAATATGATAAGAATACAAATTATAGAGAAGATAATTTTTACAAAAATAAACTAGTTAAACAAGACAATGGCCATGGAATGAGATATTCCTTCGGTACAGATTATGATCCATATAGTGGGCAACTATGGTATTTAGAAAATGACAAATTTAAAGGAGAAATAAATATCTTAGAAACATCTTTAAATCATAATTTAAGAAATATAGATCAATATGATGTAATAAATGGTGATAACTTTTTTTGCATTGAAAAAATATATCAAAACAATATAAAACTCACAGGAACTGATGAAACTTCTTATAAATCTTTGATATTTTTGGATTCACTTGCCTTAGGTAAGAGACATGTCAATAACTTGTTTGTAATATCTGATTCTAACGAAATATTTGAATTCAATTTACCAGGAAATAGAAATGAATTGAGTTTAACCAGTAATCGAGAGAATCTTGATGATGAAACTCGTGACAAATTTTTATTTGCTGATGGTTTCAAAAGGTTAGTTGATCTTCAGATCAATCCTTATGATGGGACATTGTATGTAGCTGATTCAGGATTAGCAATAGAAGGTCTAGAAACAGAGGATATGAAGGGATCGATTTATAAAATAGATAGAAATGTAGACTCTGATTCATGGTTCTATCCATGACACAAGATTACTAGAACATATTATTTTCTAAAAAGAATCCAGATATAGTAGCACAAAGTATTCATATTTCTATTATATCTATTTCATGGGTGAATAGTATTCTTCATAAAATAAAATTTATATAAATCCATGTTTAGAAGCAATCTTTTGAAATGCTAAATACAATTTGCAAAATTAGAGCTTCACTTTTCACATTGTAGAGTGTTCGAAATATTTTTATTATTTACTTTATTATTTTTTTATTACAGTCAGAAGTCTCATGATTCTATTTACAAATCATAATCCTATATCTTGGCGTTGTAATCCTCTTCTAAAATTAAAATCAAACCTAAATTTTTTTTCCTGTAATATCTTTTTTCTTATTTTAGCTATATTAATAATTTCCGAAGTCGAGCACGCATATTCTTCATCTAATTCTGAGTTTAATTTAGCGTTTGTAGGTGATTGGGGATGTACTGAAGATACTAAAAAAACAGTAGAATCTATTCAAAGTCATGATCCCGAAATAGTTTTTAGCTTGGGTGATACATCTTATGGTCTTGATATAAATTGTTGGTTAGATATTGTAGATCCAATATCTTCTAATATGAAGGCAGTGATAGGAAACCACGATGTCATTGTACCAAATATTTTATATCAATATATGGACAAATTTAATATTACTAATCAATACTATTCTTTTGATGAGGGAAGTTTACATTTTCTTATAATGTCTTCTGAATTTTTATATAGACCTGATTCAGAACAATTCAAATTTATTGAAAGTGATTTAATAAATAACTCAAAGAATCCAAAAACTAAATGGACGATTGTTCTAAGTCATAGACAACAATACTCTTCTCAATGTGGAAGTCATGAATCATGTGATCCTATTAAAAAGTTACGAGAAATTTATCATCCACTATTTGAAAAATACAAAGTAGATTTGCTTATTAGCGGGCATTCTCATAACTACCAAAGAACATATCCTTTATTTTATAATAATATAAATTCTTCTGAACCAATTTTTGATGATAAGAAAAATAAAAATTTTAACTCACCTAAAGGAATGATTCAAATAGTTGTAGGGACTGGAGGAATTGATCGTGATAGATTTTCTAATTTGGAACCATTTATAGTATATCAAGATGATTCAACATATGGGTTTTTGAATCTTGAGGTATCTCCAGAACAAGATGAATTGCGAGGAATTTATTATGCTAATAATGGAACAAAAATGGATGAATTTGTTATCACTAAATAATAGATTTTGAGTCTAATTTGATTATAATCTTTTATTCTGATTAATTAAGTATAAAAATTAAAATTAATTTAAATCCATGAATTTTTTTAATTGTTACTTCTAAATGATAAGCTGTTATTTGGAAATTTTCAGTTTTTCAGAATACTTCTTAAATGGTATCCTCTTTTCAGTAAATTTATCAATCATCATACTTAATAATTATCAAAAAATGAATAATAGTAGTTGTAGCTATTAAATAAGATCAATAAAAAAAGACACCAGATCTATTTTTTATAATAACCTGAATTTAATAAGATTTATCTAAATTTGAATTTGCATTCTCAACATGATGAGAATTAATTTTTCCTGAAAGACGTATGAATTATGATTATTAAACCTGATCAATTAGACAAAATTCTATGTCATTTTTGATAGGATTTATAAACCAAAATTAGTTATAAACATGTATTGATATCGTAATCATACTACAAAATAGTTTAGTTTACCTTTTTGATTCGATGGAAGACTAAATGAAATACTTAAGTTATCTTATAAAAAAGCCGAGAAGAGTTTAAAACATCTAAAAAATTATCCAAATTCAGGAGCAATTTGATAAAAAAAATAAAATGGCCAGTTTGAAGTTTTACCAACCATTATTAAATTTTAAATTTTCTGTTATTTTTAATATTTTTTATATTGAATTGAATGTTTTTCAGAATGACAATGTTCTGAACAATAATAATCATCACACATATAGCAGAATATAGGATAATCTTGGGTTTTCCTTCCACAGTTAGCACAACTTACGCACATATCCATACTGTATAATATGTTTTAATAGTATGTAAATTTGACTCTAAAATTAGGAAATTTAAAACTCATTTAGAAAATATCATAAATTGAATGAGCAATTATACCTGCTTGTTATTTTTTCATGAAAATATTCTTTTATTAATTACCGATTAGCATTTAAATTAAATTTTTTAATATTTGATATATCTAACCTTGTATTGAAGTAATAGAAGGTTTAATATTTTTTAAATCATTTACTTTACTTTCGACCTTTTTATTTTCTCTTGTAATAACATACATCCTTGGATTAAGGTTTCTGGTCTTGGAGGACATCCTGGTACATAAACATCTACAGGAATTACTCCATCTATTCCGGGCAAAACATTATAGGAATCAATATACAGACCTCCTGTTATAGAACATGC
>JBHIVA010000062.1:0-10570 GCA_042138015.1 Nitrososphaeraceae archaeon
AGTTTGATGGAAAGGGTTAATCAATATCTGAAAGACAGAATAGAAAGTTTTGATGATTACTATCCATGTATCAAAGAGGAATGTAATCTATTTCATGTACATAACTGGATACAATTGTTTGCTTCTATGTATAATGATACAATATCAAATAATAATGATGATTTTTTAAAGGAGGTGAATATTATCTTATCTTAACAGAGCCAAAAATATTGCTAATATTATCAATTATCTTCCTTTCTCTTTATTCTATATCTTTCATATTGTATGGTAGTAATTTTATTATTCGTGCTCAAGTTGATCTTGAGACAATAAAGTATAGAGACATAGTGATAGATTTAGGCAATGGTGTAAAGACTTATGCACAACTTACCTTTCCTGTTACTGGGTATAGACCATTTCCAGGTATTTTACTTGTACCTGGATTTGGAGCAACAGATATGAACGAAACCATAGGGTCTATTCATATAAACAATGAAATAGACGAAAAAATATATCCATCCGCTAGACCATTTTTTCAGATATCTGAATATCTTTCAGAAAGAGGCTTTGTGGTATTAAAATATGACAAAAGGGGAGTAGGCGAAAATCATACAATTTTGGATAATAATGTTTGGGGAAATCTAACTTTTAACGATCTAAAACAGGATGCAGAAAAGGCTCTGGATATTCTTATACAACAACCTGAAGTTGATGCTAATAGAATAACAGTATTAGGTCATAGCGAAGGTACAATCATATCATCCAGGGTTGCCATTGATAATTCAGATAAAGTAAAGAATATTGTACTTATGGGAGCTGTCGCACAAAACCTGAGTGAAATATCGGAGTTACAAGGAGTAAGAACTCCAATTCTATATGCTAAAGAGATAGTAGATTACAATCATGATGGTTTATTGTCGATACAGGAAGTAAATAATAACCCTGCTTTCAGAACTATAGTTGGCAATTTGACCATACCTCTTATACAAAATATTACAAATACTACTCGCGAGACTACCACCAACACATCCACATTATCATCATCACATCGACTAAATCCCAAATACGATAAAAATAATATGTATATGTAGTTATTGATAATGAACTATAACCTAAATTATTAGAAGATTTCGAATCACGTTCAGTTGTGATACCATGAAAGAAGTGTATGGTTATTGATTCGTGTCCTATCTGGCTGAAATCAGAATATTCTTTACAGCCTAATGTGAATATAATTGGTAATATTTCTTTTCATACAAGTATTTTAATACTTCAAGGTGAGAATGATACACAAACTCCAGTTCAACAAGCATTCCTCTTGCAACAAAAACTAACAGATGTAAATCATCCAGATCATACATTGATAACTTATCCTAATCTAGGACATTTATTCTATCCTTCATCTCAAAGGTTCACTGAAATTGGGCCAATACAACAGTATGTTTTAGCAGATATCTACGCATGGCTTGAGACTCATTCTGGTCTTTCTCATATTTCTGCTACCATAACTACTACTCTTAATAAAGGAACAAGTACAAGTTCATAGACTACAAATATTACTTATCAAAGTTCTTCTACTAAAATATGATATGAAAAAGAATCTTTACAAATTTCTATTGGTTTCTGTCTCTTAATGCTAATGTCTGAGTGTTTTCCTTGAGGAAACTGAATATTAGTCAAATTCATGTTAATACTAAAGGCGAGTAGGAAAATAAGAGGAAAGTAATAACAAATTTCAGATGAAATGTTATATGTAACTTTTTCTAAATAATAGACAAGTTTAGGAAACAAACCTATTCCTTTATATTTATCTGTATGTTGATCATAGATAAAATAAAAAACAAAAATGAGAATTAATAAGATTAAGAAATAATCGATTAGAGTTTATCCTAAAATTATTCACTTATAAATTATTATTGTTGTAATGATACAAGACTCAGAAAGTTCTCATCATTTTTTTCATGCTTTGTAAATAATTTCCTGAGTTTTATTAAAATTTTATTATTACTGACTTGTTCTTATAAAATTATAATGGATGAACCTAGAAAAATACGAACACATTGGGATTAATATCAATAGAGGTTCTAAATAAAAGTACATCTTATTATTATAAAGAATATTATTTAATATTATTATTGATAAATTAAATTCTACATATTTTTAATAGGTAACATAAATTTGAAATTAGCTCCTTTTTTATTGACATGGTTTTCTGCCCAAATTCTTCCATCATGAGCCTCTATAATTTTTTTACATATATACAATCCCAAACCAGAACCCTTTACACTATTTCTTGTAGTGAATTTACAAAATAGTTTATCGATAATCTCAGGAGAGATACCTTCTCCAGTATCTATTACGCTTAAAATAACATATTCAGTATCATTTTTATTTGTAACATCTTTTTCTTTTCCTTTTTCTCTTTCAACTGTTACTAATATAGAGTCACCAGGATTTGTAAAATTTAAAGCATTCGCTAATAAATTTGAAATAACCTGTTTCAATCTTTCTGGATCTGCTTCAATTAAAATATCTTTCTTTACAGATTTAAATTTCTGATTTATTGTTTTCTCCTGTAAAGTTATTTCTGGACTATATTCTTTTATTATTTGTGAAACTAATATATTAAAATTAACTATTCTTTTGTTAATTTTCAATGTATTATTATGTATCCTTGCAACATCTATCAAACTTTCAGCCAATGTGTTTAGTCGTTTAGAATTGTTTAAAATAGATTCTAAAAATTCTTTATTTTGTTTATTCTGAGTATCACGTAACATAATAGTTGATAATCCCATTATTGGTTGAATAGGATTCCTTAATTCATGTGCTGCAATATTAATAAATTCTTCCTTTACTTTCTCTGAATCTTGTAATTGTTTATATTGTTGATTTATAATTTCACTACTCTTTCTTAGTTGTATATTATAAGTTAGGTTTGATAATGATAATCCTATAATACCTATAAAGTAGCCTGCGATCTTTAAGATATGTGCAACATTGTGAGCTGTATCATGAGAAGTAGCAGAAAAAGACATTATGATTTGCCCAAAAATATTTACTATTATAAATAATATCAGACTTGTGTACATAACATTTCTTTCTTGGTAAATTTTATTTTTGTAAAAATAAAATACTGTAATGAAATATAAAACAAGAGGAACTAATTCGTATGTACGATGAATTGGAAAATCATCAATGACTGAAAATGGAAATATTACAAATAACGATCCTAACGATAAAAATAGAGAAAAGATAATGAGTACTGATAATAGGATTGAGTAAGAAGAGTTATCAAAATTGTTTTTATACCTTTTATTTTCTATACTGTTATTCTTTTGTATATTGTTATAATCTATATGTGATTTTGAAATTTCCTGTTGTATAACATCTTCACTTTTACTTAAATATGGAAATTTAATAATTGATATCAATAACATCGATGCAAGAAAGAATCTTCCTGAAAACCAAGTTTGAGGGATAAAAAATTTTAGAAATAAAAGATTGTATACGTGGGTAAGAGATACTATAACATGTAAAACATCGATTAAAGAATTGACAAGAAATCCGATACCTATAAACAAAGTGAATTTATTTTTAAGTACAATTCCGTTAGAAATGTAATAGAAAGCAAGGATAGATGACAGAATGGCACCAAACAATTCTATGTAAAAATGATCTATTGATGTTGATATCCATAAATTTGGATTATAAAATGAGAGCACTGAAATAATAAAGAGAGGAATAGATGGAATTAAAATATATTTAATATAATGTTGGCATCTGTAATTCTTAGTAGATAACATTTCTTATGTCATTATTTCTTATATATCTATGTTTCCACACCTTTTTATCGTAACAATTGATTGTCGTATTTGATTCGATGAAAAAAATATTTTCATATTCTTCAACCTAACAATAACATTTTATTTACTGTTTTTAGGAAGGATTTTTCTTCAACTGGCTTTTTCTTGATTTGATCATCAGTTAATCCTGGTATCATACTTTTAAGTTCATCTACGATATCAAGTCCAGTTACAAAGAGAATTTTTATTGAGGAATCTAAAGATTTTATTTGTTTATATAGTTGTATTCCATTAATTTTTCTCATTCTAATATCAAGAATAATTAATATGTTATCATCATCATTGTTATTATTTAAAGAGTAAAGATTTTCCTTAAAGTACACTAATGCAAGTTCAGGGTCAGTAAATGTTTTAATATCGTAATTATTATTGTATTTATCTACATTATTATTTTCTAACATAGATTTAAAAGTTAGAAGTATGTCTTTATCATCATCAATTATAATTATTTTTTTACTCCTAATGTCTTTTCTATTTTCTGTTTGTTTTAACATTCCTTTTCCTTCTTTTTCTCCATCTTTTGATTGATAATTGGCAATATTGTTTTTACCAAATATAGAAGATGATTTAGTTGGTTTATTTGAGTAATTATTTTTAGTTCTTGTAATAGTATATAACAAGTATCTATTGTGCTCTGTTATCCGATATTCTCCACTAAGAGAATAATTATATTTATCACAAAATTCTGGAAAAGAAGAAAGTAAATTGTAAAGATTCGCTCCTACTGTTATTTCATTATGAATGGATAATGAATTTAATTTAGAACATATATTTACTACAGAACCAAAGATATCAATTTGATTGTAACTTCCAGTTAAGGCTAAATCTATAGCACCGTAATCGATAGTAATTCTATATCTAAAAGGAGGAAGATTTTCCTTAATCAAATGTTCATTTATAGTACTTCTATTATCAAGAATTTCAAGAAAACATTCTATAACTTTTCCAAATTCATTTATAACATGAGATTTGGAAGTTTTTGGGAAATAAAAAAGTAGACAATCTCCAATATTTTTTACAACTTCTCCATCGTATCTTTTGATTATTTTAGTCAAGGAGTTAATAAATAAAGAATAGTAACTTTCTATTTTTACCTGATTTATAATAGATAATGTATCGTTTGTTGAATTTACTAAATCTATGAAACCAACACAACATTTTTTTGAGCTCTGAATAAATTTAAAATCTTTGGAAGCATGATATATCATATTTACTCAGTATTAGTAACTATGTATCAAAAGTATTAAAGGAATATCATCATCCCTAACCGAATTTCATATTTGTGTTTTCTTTATCTTTAGTTCTAATATTTAGGATAAAATGTTATTTTCATATATAATAAGAATGATTAGAATATTTTTCCTTTTTAATAGAAATTAGAATATCAACCTAAAATTAATAAAATTTTTCGGCGCCGAAAATTCACGGTAATATTGAAACAAAGTATAATTTTTTATATTATTATTTCATAGTTACCTATATTTTTAGATAATTTATTTATTCTTGATAAAATAATAGTTTTTATTGTTAATTTTGCTTATTTTTATGAAATAAGTTTAATGTTGTAAAAGGAGATTTTAAATAATGTAATAACCTTACATGTATCACTAAGCAATAAACATTCAACTAAATAATCAACAGGATGATTGTGGGATTGGATTCGCTCATCTTTTCAATCCTGTTGTCAGTTACCCATTTTCTTGTATGATGGTATGATTATATTGGATTTGTATTATATATTAGAATTGGTCAAAGATATCATTTAGAAGTAATTTTCATATTAATTATTCCTCAGAACAATTTTATTGTAAAGATCTACCAATACTTTACAGATTTGAAGTAAAGACAATATCAAAGATAGTACAACGTACGTACTCTGATTTTGTTTTGAAGTCTTTAGCACCATCTACAAGTAAGTCCAATAAAAGGGAGTGATCCAATTATGGTTATAGTTACGACCATTCCTATTATACATAAATTGAATTTTGTTATTCTAAACATATATCTTTATACTTATTAGAATAGAAAAAGATTTTCTACATCTAAATTCAAATTTGACTGTAAAAAAGATACATGCTGTAAATTATTAATATAAAATAACTAAAATATATTTATAAGATACTAATTTTTGGTATCTTATATTTTATTCCATAAATATGTTTAAATAAGTTAGAATTGTTAGTATTTTACAAAATATATATTTAATACTCTATTATTCCCAATAATAGAGTTCACCGACAGATTGAGACAGCTGTTCTGGAGTTGAATATTACGTGTAGTAGGTTTCTACTACCTCATATTTAGCACTTATATTTGTACAAATCAGTCTAGAGTAATACCTATAGCGGTTCAAAAATGAGTCTAATTTAGAGCAATTAATATCTTATAGTGAGATAATTATTTTAACTTCCACATAGCAAATGTTCCTCTTTCATCTATTAATACTTTATAAACTCCTACCATACTGTTGAGGAATTCCAGATTTCCTGTTGCGTTTGCATCGAAGAATGCAGCGCCTAAATGCTTTGTTACATTATCTTCAATATCTATTATTGCTTCAAAAGAATAACTTGCACTACCATTTTTGGAAGTAAAAAGTGCTCTGCCATCAGTGACTGAACTAGTTCCATCTTCTCTTGGTACTATAATACCATTTCCGGTAGCAGATATTTCCATTTCGTTTAAAGTTCCATTCCCCGAAAATGAATATACAGAACTAGTTAAATTATTATCATTATCTGCGTGAGATTTTGGAACTGCAAATATTTCTGTATACAGTGGCTTACCCAAATTTAGAGTCATTTCTTCTTGTATTTTATTAGAATCAGTTAGATTTTCTTTAGGTTGTGCATAGACTAACCCATCATCATCTATAGATAAAAATATAACAAATGGTACTGTCATTGTTGCTGATAATACTACTAAAATAGAATACAGAGCTTTCATTTAATATACGAATCTTCATAAAAGTTAATAAACATATTGAAAAATAGAAATAAAAAATCACTCTAGTTCATCGATGAATTAAAATAATAAAATGAAGTTTTATTTCGTTCTACAATTGGACATAAAATAAACTACGCATTAGTTGACATTTGAATAAAAATAGTTCAGTATCACTATTCCAAATACAATTTAGATAAAATAATATAACATTAAATGTTTGAAATATCATTTATTATATTATATAAATCAGAACAAAATATTTTAATGATATTTTCCATCGATTAGCTGTTTCCTTTTTTAAATTCAATAAACATCAATATAATTTTCATATAATTTCTCTGATAACTTGCACTTGCATCATTTGTTACTAGATATTTTAAAAACTCAGAAATAAGGTATTTGTTTATTTTATTCTCCATATATTCTATCTCTTATATTACATTGTCTAATCTACGTGAGTAACTCATCTTCTACTGGTTTTATTATACAATAAATTGTATATGAACACTGATAAAAACGGACTCGTTGGGACTAAAACCTATAGTATTTCTAAAAGAAGAGCCTAAGGTAGAGATTTACTATTAACTTATATCTAGTTTTTATTTTTCTTATTCTGATGTTTTAATAGAACAAAATTAAAAATCCTTAAATTAATCCATTACCAAAATCAATAATCATATAAAGATATACTTTTATATCAACTAATAATTAATCATTGTTAATGGAATTATCATCATCTTCCACCATACATATTCCCTCTTGGTATTTAAAAATTGATTATGTTGAAACGTGCAATTGTGATTATGGTTGTCCATGTAATTTCAACGGTTTTCCTTCATATGGTTTTTGCAGACATTTAGTACTATATCATATAAGAGATGGAAATTTTGGAGATATAAAATTAGATACTTTAGATGTAGTTAGTGCAATTTCTTGGCCTAAGGCAATACATGAAGGAAATGGTACAATGCAACTTTATATTACTAAAAAAGCATTAAAAGATAATAATGTAAGAGATTCATTAGTTGATATTTTCTCAGGTAATGCTAAAGGAGAAGGCCCTTTTGCTATCTTTGCAGGTACAATAAAATACTTTCTTGAACCTCAATTTGTAGATATCAACGTCAAGATAGATGGAAAGAAAAGTAGTTTCTCTGTACCTGATATAATGGATGTACAAGTTGAAAGTTTCATAAATCCTATAACTGGAGAAGAACAAGATACAAAGATACAACTACCAAAAGGATTTATCTGGAAACTTGCGGAAGCAGCAAAAACAAAAATAATGCGTATTACTACTCCAAGTTTAAACTTTGATGACTCTGGAAAGAGTGCATTTTATTCAGTTGTAGAGTATAGAGGACCATAACTGTAGAAACAAAATGAATTAGCTATATTGATTGAGAATTCCAATCTGCTAATTCATTATTTTTATTATTTTTGGATCTAATAATCCTCCTTTAGAATTGATTATTTATAAGCTAAGATTCATCGTTAAATATATTTTTAATTACAATTAAACAATGAGGAAGGCCTGAGACAAGTACGATCCCCTCTGGAGTAATACCGATAGCGGTTTTAAAATAAGAGTATATTACAGAGAAGCTATTTTCTTGTATTTAGATTTTATTTTCAAAAACTTAATTAAATTAGATTTTTAAATTTAAGAAAGATATTCCTTTTTTCCGAATCTAATTTTCATATTACATTTAGAACATTTTTACTGCTTATCTGAAGAGCCATTACAAGTTAGGCAACGAAGCAAATTATTATATAATATAAATATTACAATATAATTATGACTTTACCTCGTGGATACACTCCACCAAAAAAACTAATTCATGATGCTAATAATGTTGCCAGCAATATCGAAAATAAAAAAACAGATAATAATGGAATTGATTTAACGGGATCAGCACAAAATACAAGTACCGATGAAACATTTAAAAAAATTAAAAGGGATAAAAAAATAGATCCTATAGAACGAGCTACAACTATGGATGATATATCACACCGTGAAGATTTTACCAATGAACATGAAATTGCTAAAGAAATTAAACAAGGGAATAATAATGAAAAGATAAGTTCCAATGACGTTTTAGACCAGGGAATAGAACATGGAGAAAATATATTTTCTCCCTCGACTTATGTCTCAAACAATGGTAATAAAACAGATATGAATAATAACTACCCTAAAAGTACAAAAAAAGAATTAATAAAAAAAGATCAAGATAATACCAACGAATATCAAGATCTAGAAATTATCAATAAATTTCAATCAATTTCAAGCGCCTATAACGAGTTACAGAAGAATATTGTTAATATTTCTTATTCAGTATTTTCAGAGTTCTTTGACATATACAATAAATCATTCTGGAATAAAGAACCAATGTTCGAAAGATATACTGATGTATATAATAAAACACATCAAGATATGACAAATAGTTCTATTAATAACACGAGGAGGATAAATGAGTTCATTTTATCATCTACAGAAAGATTTAACAAATCATTAGAAATTACACAAGAATACTATAAGGATTCACTCCAACCTTATTTCAACTTTATAAATAAAATAGAGAAGTCTTATAACTAGTAAACCAATTATTTTTTTAATTGTTAGTAACAATATGGATTTTTTTATTAGATCTGATTATTTTAAGTATTAGAAATTTTCTCTCTATATAATTCGTAATCAAATCAGTTAGATTGTATAACATTACTTCAAGAGACAAAGAATCGTACAGGACTAATAGTAACACGATTGAGACTTATATAGAATTATTAAAAATATAATTATAACAGAAAAAGAATTAGAATTGGCCAAGAAGATGAAACCATAGATTATTCTACAAATGACAAGAAGAACATGAATATATATAAAAAATTGAGATAACCCTAATCATTAGAGAAATCGTTATCAGTATCAAGAAAACAAAATAATTCGTTATTCAAAGCAGATAATAAATAGGTTGATATGTTTCAATTTAACAAAATGGGAAATGAATCAGATAAAACTACTGTCACCTCTGGAGTAATACCTATATAGGTGCAAAAATAATAGTTTATTGTAAGGTTCTATATAATACTAAATCATATAATTTTTTAGTAACATATTCTCATAATAGCGGTGTAATTCTATAGATATTACCTTCACCATCTGATCCTCTATCTAATGTCAAAATATACAAAAATACATCTGAACCAGTTTCAATATCTGTTATTCCGCCAAAATCTGTCCCAAGTGTTATTGCAGACATTTCTTCTTCATTGTCAGCCACAAAGTTAGTCAGTCTTACTTGACTACTATCATCAAATTTAATTCCTGTCCTATCCTCATTAACTTCAAAGTGAAGGTAATGAAAGAACTATTACTCTCAAAGAATTTACATACGAAGAAGCAAAAAAGATAATAGATAATTTATAGAAGTACAATTCATTCAATTATTTTTTCCTTTTATATATGATTCACTAAATTCTATATGAACCCGAGAAAAATATGGGTGAGTCTGGTTGAGTAGCACTTTTGACTCTATTTTGTATTTAATATTAAATTAAAATCAAATATTAGATTATAGTTTTATTTCTTTAAAAATATAACACCAATAAGTGCTCCTACCAAAGTAAAAGAACCTATTATTGCAGCAACAAATACAGAATTTGCTATTGATGCTAATGTTTCACCCACTATTCCCATAAATATAGAATATACAATAATTATGAATCCAATCAATGCAAATAGTCCTAAAACTATGGTTTGAATTTCTTTATTTTGATTC
>JBHIVA010000063.1:0-10537 GCA_042138015.1 Nitrososphaeraceae archaeon
GACAGAATAGAAAGTTTTGATGATTATTATCCATGTAGACGAGAGGAATGTAATTTATTTCATGTACATAACTAGATACAATTCTTTGTATCCATGTATAATGATAAAATCGAAAATAATCATCATGATTTTGATTTAGAGGAGGTGAATATTATCTTAAATTAACAGAGCCAAATAGAAACCCAACAAAATATTAAAATTGATAAATGGCCACCAAGTGAAGTAGTTCCTGGTCATCAAATTCCAGAATTTGAAGTTAGTCAAGATGGTTTATATCCTTCTAAACCAGCTGAATTTAAAGTTCAATATCATTTTGAACCGGGGTATACAGTTTCTTTTGGATTTAAAGTAAGCTCAGATAATGGTCAGAATATTTTTCATTGTTTTACAGAAACAGACCCTCCTGATGTAATAAGAGGTAGTTATAAGCATTGTAATGCCGGAACTACCGAATATTATATTCAATCCAAACAACAAATAAATCTTCAAATTTTTTATTTTATAAACTTTAAATGTACATATCCTAATCATTTCATTTATTCTGTTAATTTTGCTTGAACAAAAATGATATATTATATTCTATATTTAAAAATAATCATAATTTTGTTCATATTTATCTGAAATTTAAATATTATATTATTTTTGAGGACCTCTGTTTCCTTGTACGATGTCGAATTGTATTTTCTGACCTGAATCTATTACTATTGTAGTCTGTCCAAACTCACCAGGTAATTCAATTGATGTAGAATTATCTGGAGTTACTTTATATTTTAATGAATTTTTATCTAAATCATAAATTGGGTTAAATAATTCAACTATTGTAGTATCTTGTTGTCCTTCTATTCCGTCTACAACCAATACTGCATTAGGAACATCTTCTACAAAATTATTATTTCCAGAAGACCAGTTTCCTATAAAGTCTGATGTAATTATTGATGTAACTATTCTCTCTGGTCTATCAGAAAACAAAATAGTCTTGTCAGAAACATCATTCAATTCTAAAGTATAAGCAGTCGAATTAGTTTCAGAAATTGAACCTGATTGTGCATGTTGAATTGCAAAGAATTTCATTGGTTCTTCTGAATCTGTTACATTTCCTTTTTCTTGAGCATAAACAAGATTAAACATTGATAACATACATACAGAAATACTTCCTAAACCTAATATCTGTAAATACAGACCTTTTTCCATCATCAATTTGATGATCTGATTATTTTTAATATTTTCTATAAATTACAATTTCAATGATTTAGAAAATGAAAGATTTGTTTTATTTAGTATCTATGAAAAGAGTTGTTTTTCCAATTTCTTTTGGTAAATCAGCAAGTGTTGTTGAATTAGATAAAAGTTTAAAATCGTACATCAATGTATTTTCATTTTTATCATAAATAGGATTAAATATTTCTATGATAAAATCCATTTGAGTGTTTAACTTATTATCATGTATAATTAAATCTGCATTAGGTGGATTTATCTGATAATTATTTGGAGTTTTTAATGACCAACATTCAGTTATAAAGTCTTCTGTTGAAATTGTTTTTATTATTCTATCAGGACGTTCGGAAAACTCTATAGTTTCATCTAATACTTTATTTAACTCAAGTTTATAAAAAGTTGCATTTATTTTGGATATTGTTCCAGATTGTGCATGTTGTAAAATTAAATATATTCCTTCTGAATCTGTTGTATTTTCTTGTGCATAGACTGAATCTAATGAAATTGCAACAACAATAACTGAGAGGGCAGAAAGTAACATCATCAAAAATAAATCCTTTTTCACAAATTGAATTCACATAGAATCATATTTAAATTTGATTTTAATAAAATACATTTGGACTCCACTTTTTGCACCGCTATCGGTATTACTCCCTTTAATCAATATTTTTAAGGACTTGTTTAACATATACTCCAAGATAAATCAGAAAATAAGTGTGTATAATAAAAGCTATATACAATGCAGTATAACCGATGCATATATAATTCTATTCGGAACAAATAATATTCTTTCTAATTCCTCATTATTTTCGCTATGGAAATCCATGATTCTTAATTTCACAACATTTATTATTATACATAATATTTGAAATGATTATGCAAAAATATATCTATTGTCTTATAATTATGGGAATATTTTCTTTTAGTATAATTATAAATTCTAAATATATTAATGGAGAAACACCTTCTCATATATTTGTAAATAATACAATTATTAACAAAATTAATGAATTAGAACCATTTTATAATGCTACATCCATCGAATGTCTTGATTCAAAGCAAATACAATCTAATCCATACGTGGTTTTTGAAGATAATTGCATAGAGAAAGCTACACTAAAAGGAATAGGAGAAATTATCAATTATGAAACTTTTGTAAATACAGTTATAGAAAATAAAACAGTATTTGGTCAAGGAAAAGGAGTAATCACTACCGAAGATAATCAATCATCAATAGCATGGCAATCTTATGATGCAAATTTATTAAAAGGAGGATATCCTGGCTATAGAGGTATAATATATTTTAATTCTACTGTGCATGATAAATTTGCCTTTCTTAATAATAGTGTAGGGGTATATCAAAGTGATTCAGATCCTATCAGAGCAATTTGGTTATGGCAATCAAATTAATATAACATTGTATCTATTTTGTCGTTTATTCAAAAAACCTGAAGTGTTATCTATAAATCTAAAAATCTATTACTTTGGACTCTTATTTTTGAACCGCTATAGGTATTACTCCAGACGCGCCCGTAGTTTTCTCGGGTCCACCTACTTTGATAATAGAGCAATAAATATTCTTCTAAATTGGCAAAATCTACTTAACTATTTGAGATTCAAATCAAATGACGTTTCATTGAAAAACTAAATATGTTGTATTCTTTAGATACAAATAAATACGTTATGAAGCTTCGCCAGGGGTTAAAATATTTTTTACTTTTTACCTCTCCTTCAGATATACTGAGATATTCATACGCAAAACTAAATGAGCTTATGTAATAATTCAATATTACAGATAGCTAAAAAAGTGGACAATATGACTATAATGCTTTAAGATGTTATCTAAAGAAGAGAAACATACCTCTGCATATGAACTATTGCCGTAAAATCTTCACAACTTATCTGCGCCAACACGGAATAGAACAAGAGATCATAGACCTATTACAGGGACGTTTACCAAAGTCGATATTTGTAAGGCATTATTATAGATCTGATTTAGACAGATTAGAAAAAGTTAGAAAGAGTTTAAAACAACTGGAAAATTTATTCCAAGAATGATGATAATCGACGAGTTACTTTTTATCATTAAGTTAATAGGCAATATGTACTCGAAACAGTATATTATTTTTATATAGTCAGAGCCATTGTAATCGTATTGATAAATTAATTGATATTAAGTTCCGCAGATATAAATTATGGTATAGATTTGTAAGTTATAAGATTTGTAAAATCATAAAAAATATTTCTATCTATTTCAAAAAGATTATCCTTTAGTAATTTTATATAAATTCTCTTATGAATTATCTAATTAAAATGTATAACGAGGAATTTTGTACATAAATTTTATATTTTAAACGATAGTAAAGATCATTCATAGTTTAGATATATTTTAAACGGATCATTTTACCATTGCAAAATACTTTATCAAAAAGTAATTCATTATTTGTAGCAATAGTGCTAGTTGCAGGAACTATTTCAATGACTATTCCATCCTCATATGCCGATCCAGAATACTTTGACTATGAAAAGGAATATGCAATGAAATCATACGATAATGACCACAAGAAATTACCAATTATTCAAAACAACAAATGTAGCAATATAATCATGAATGGCATAGATAATCCTGCTGCGACTCTACAAGGAAATATGCCTACTGGAATGTTAGGAGAAAATGATCAAACTGGTCTACAGAATCTAAAATCAGGCAACTATTATGACGATGAATTAAATAATATTAATAGAAATATAGTGATTTGTACAAATATCAATAACAATCTGTTAGGGGAGGCAGATGAAGTTAACGTACCGCAAACAGGTTCATTGACAGTAAAGAAGGAGATTTTTGGTTGTGACAATATAATTAATGACGAAATGGACGTAATGGATTGTGCTTCATTAAATAATGACTCACCTGACTGGATTTCATGCGATAATCCTAACGATTTTAGCAACCCAGAATTCTGTCAGAAGCTGCCAAGGAATTTCTTTGACATTGAAGTTTTAAATGACCAGAACAACCAGCTACAGCTATTCGAGGGTTCACAGGAGGGAATAACAATTCCGAATCTAGAACCTGGACTATATAGTGTTAATGAGATAATACATCTTTCTGGACCTAATCAATTAGAAGAAAGTCAATCTGCACAAAATAATTGTAATAATGCCGGATTTGCAGGAGGAGGAATTTTAGAAATTACTAGTGGAGTTACTCTTTATACAATATGTTTTGAATATGAAGATCAACAAGGAAACGATTGCACAATGACTACCTTAGCAGCAGGTGAAGACAAAACATGTATAGTAAAGAATTATATGCGAATCGCCGAGCCTAGTGGTTTTTAGTACAATAGAACTAGACTAGAGTTTTTTGTTATTGACTTTTATAAAATATTTTTTTATAAATATCTAACTATGATAAATCCCTAATAATAGTATACAAATACTTTATAATGAAAAATTATTGAAGAGTTATTCGTACAGAAGATATGATTTATAGTATATATCCTAATATTAATTAAGGTAATACCTACATAGTTGGAGCAGATTTTATCATTAATTTTGATAATTCATTATACTTACAAAGATAGATAATCATAAGTATTATTTATTGATAATCATATTCTAATAATAAGAATAAATGACTACATAACAATCAATCGATTAACTATTCCATATACTTGCTGATCTCCAAAATGATTGTCTGTTTGTTTATCATTCGGATCAATAATTATTATACTCTTTTTGGAAATAATTACTGATATATCTACATCATTCCATATAGTTATTCCATTTATTTTAATATCAGTAGTTCCATTAATTGATACACTATCATTATCTGGTGTAAGTTGAATGAGTTCGTTCTCATTTCCGCTAAAATTTGTTATTTGGTGGATATGTCCTCTAGAACCATCCATAGGAGATGCCAGAAAATTTACTTCAAAGTTTGTCACAGTTCCATTATGAACATTTAATATCCAGTCTCCTGTTAGTACTACTTTGAATGCATTTGTTATGTTAAATTCATTTTCAGGAACTGTTATAACTAAAGAACTTATTGTACCAATGGACGAAAAAGTAGTAGTGCTATTAGCATTTATGCTGATATTGCTATTTGCCATAGATTGAGAGTGCAATAACATTTTTTGATTAGTATCCTTCTCTATTTGCGCAAATACCATAAATGAAGATGATTCATGACCAACACCAAGGTTACTTATTATGGAAACTGCTATAACTATTATAGATAATGATAACAAAACAAGTTGTTTTTTTGATGTTGTTGGAATTTTTATAATTTTTAATGATGATGTTGCTGCTTTAAACATTAGTATTATTCAAGTTCGTTTAGAAAATACCTAAATAATTATCTTACTATCTACTCTACTTATACTAAAGATATCTATTCTATTATTTTTCTCTTATATTATAGTAGACTTTCCTTTGTGTATAAGGTAAAAAATAGAGGCAAAAATGCCTCGCAATTCGACGGGCCCGTTATGTATTCGGGTTCATATTCAAGTGTAGACAATATAGTTGACATACAAAAGAGGAGAGACAGGAAAAAATGACTGTAAAATTATCGACAACAGTTAGCAATATTGAAAGAGATGTTCACAATCCAGAAAATAAACAATTAATATTAAAGTTCTATGAATTCATGAAAAGAATTGGGACATCAGAAAGATATCAGAATAACAATCTGAAAGCAATCATAGGATATAGCAAATTTCTTGATCCATCAGTTTCCTTTTATCAAATCAAAGATAAAAGTCAAATATTTTCATTTTTAGACACAAAAATAAAATCCATAGAGGAAGATCCAGACAAACGCTGGATAACAACTTGGAACGATTACCTTGTAAGACTCAAATATTTTTTCAGATGGATGTATAACTGTAAGGATAAAACACTGGATGATGTTCCATTTTCAGAATGGGAAACACCTAACTTTGTACAAATCAAGAAAAAAAGTACAAAACGGATTAGTCCATATCTTGAAAGTGAACTATGGGAAAGAGAAGATATTTTGACTATAATAAAATATGAATCTTACAAGCGAAACAAAGCAATGCTTGCGTTATTATGGGATCTTGATGCAAGACCACATGAAATTACTCTATTGAAGATAAAACATATCCGATTAAAAGAAAGATATGGAGAAGGCGAAATACCATATGAAGCTAAAACAGGAACAGGTCCTATACTTCTAACTACATCATTTCCCTATGTACGTGACTGGCTGAATGAACATCCATATAGAAATGAACTTAATTCAAGGTTGATTTGTAACCTTATTAATGGTTCGCCAATAACTTCAGACAATATTGATAAAGTAATGAAACAATTACGTGAAAGAATAATACGTTTATTCCAAAATGGGGAAATAACTGATAAAGAGGAAGAGAAAAACTTGAATATTTATTAAAAACCAAGAAATGGCAAATTCAAATAATTGATGCTTTGATAAATGTAATGTAAATAATTACTATAATAAAAAAATATATTCATCTTATCATAGATATATTTGAAATATTAAATACTATAATTTTATCATCAATAAGTCGTGTTTCATTTAACGCATTTCAGATATACCATGTATAAAATATTTATTTAAAAATTCTTTGTAAATAAATATTTATAATATAACTTTATTCAATGAGTAACAAAAGTATGAATATTAATAATGAGAAATCAATAGAAAATATTAATGTTGTTGGAGTTAAAGTCCTTGAGCAGAATGGAATAAATGTGAAAGAGTTAGTTAAAGCATTAGTATATAATGCGTCAGTAGAATTTGCAGCTTATTATTATTTTACTAATCTCCGAATGCATTGTACAGGAATGGAGGGCGAAGCAATAAAAGGCATAATTGAAGACGCACGTTTAGAGGATTTAAGTCATTTTGAATCTTGTTTATCAAGAATATATGAATTAGGCGGAACTTTACCAACTGATGCTGAAGAATTTATTCATATTTCTGGAACAGAATTTTTACAACTTCCATCTTCAAATAAAATAAATATAAAAGAAATTTTAGAGAAATGTCTAAAGGCAGAACAAGGTGCTATTGTTAATTGGAATAAGATATGCAACATGACTCTTGGAAAGGATCCAGCAACATATGATGTTGCAAAAGACATACTTAGAGAAGAAATAGAACATGAGTCATGGTTTTTAGAGTTGTTATATGGAAGACCATCTGCACATATGAGAAGAAAGTATCCAGGTGAACGACCTCACACACATAAACATTCACGTGTTTTGAATATTTAATATTTTTATTAATAACGTTAGTTATTAGTTAAGGCTGTGTTAAGATAATATAAAATTCACCTCCTTTAACAAAAAATCATTATTGTTATCAATTATATTATTATACATAGATACAAAGAATTGTATCTAGTTATGTACATGAAATAAATTACATTCCTCTCGTCTACATGGATAATAATCATCAAAACTTTCTATTCTGTCTTTCAAGTACTGGTTAACCCTTTCCATAAGACTTTTCTCTATTGAAGAATACAAATAGTGTTTTAATCCAATTACATTACATGCTTCATCATACCAAGTACTCCATCTGTATAGACTGTATGTTTTCCATATTTTGCAACTAATGATCTAATAAATTTTTCAGCTACAAGCATTTTCTCTCTTCATAAATATTGATTCCAAGCACAGAAGAATTAATTGGTTCCATACAGAACCCTAACAAAAAATACTGATTACCTATCTGAATAATTGTTTAACCTATAATAAAATTGGTATTACTACTGACTGACCCGAAGATTTTCATATCTTTTTAATTCTCAAAAATCGATAGATATAATAAAATCAATAGATCAAGTTTTTATAGTTTTCAATGTATCATAAATACAAATGACTCTTTCAATTAACTGCAAAGATGCTGGTTCTGATGTTTGTAACCATACTGTATACGGAGAAACAGAAGATGAAGTCTTTAAGAATGTAAAAGAACATGTATTAAAAGACCATGGATATACGGAAGAATCATGGAATGAAGAATTGGCTAAAAATAAAGAACATTACAAAAAATTAATAAAACAAGCTTAACCTATCTTTTATATTTTTTGACCAAGTTATAGTATTTATATGTAATGATAAATAACTTTTTTTCTACATATTACTAATACCTAGAATGTATTCCCTAAACTTAATCCAAGAAATTTAATTTTTATTTTTTATAATTTAACATATACAAATTCAAGAATCTATGCATCTTAGAATAATTTCATCTAATTCAATTTTAAGTAAGCTTTTACAATCACAAAGCTTAATTTCTATTCTTATAATTTTAATTTCATAAGTAGACCAGTTGTGAATATATACCACAATCAAATGGGCAAACTACATAAATGCTACTAATCAAATAAAACTCGGAAAAGACTCCTATTTCGCACCGTTATCGGTGTTACTCCTCACAGCACGATAAACTTACTAATATTATAATTATTTGTAAAAATCTTTGTATGTTATATTTTTGATGTTTAAGAAAAGTTCTGTAGATTATACCGTAGGTGTACGGTATAAATCTATTATAATCGTAGACAGTCAAAATTTTTTTGGCAATTCAAGTGACGTAGAATTAGCTAAATTTATCTGATATTTTAATGCATTTTTATCAGAATCATATACTCGATTAAATAATTCTATTATTACGTCATCTCGTTGTCTTTCGCTTTCATTTATAACCAGTATTACATTAGGTACATCAACTGCAAAACTATCCACACCTGTTGACCAGTTACCTATCAAGTCTGCTGGACTTTATGTTTTCACAATCCTATCAGGTTTATCAAACAATATTGTTTTATCAGATACATCATTTAATTCTAAAGAATACGTAGTTGCATTGATTTCTGAAATTGTACCAGATTGTACATGTTGAATTGCAAAAAATTTAGGCGTGTCTGAATCTGTTGAATTTTCTTGTGCATAGACTGAATCTAATGGAATTGCAACAACAAGAACTGAGATTGCAGAAAGTAACATCATCTAAAATAAATCCTTTTTTACAAATTGGATTTACATACAATCATATTTAAATTCGATTTTAATATGATAACAATTGGACTCATTTTATACAGCTATGGTTATTCATCACAATGTGTCTGTTGTTTTCTATTAACCCTATTTTTTATTTATAAAACTAAATTTGGATATTAATATCAGATAATTCAAATAGGTTTTATTCATTATGTAAATATTTGACTATTTCTATTTCATCTACCAATTTATATTAATTACAGATTTGATTTTATTTGATTGATTGTTCTATATACAAAATGAGTTCAGAGTTTGGAGTTTCCAAACCCTTTAATAAAAAAATTTTTTTTGCTATTTTACTTCTGTCATATCCATATACACTACTTTTCTAAACTTACCTCTACTGGGGTTGGATGTGATACTATATCAAATACAGGTGATCTTTTCTGAGCAAGTTCTACTAATTCTTGTAGTTTTTCCTCTGGTGCATCTGATTTTATCTTAAATGTAACCTTTATCTTTTCATATCCATTTCTTACATTGTCATCTAATCCAAGAAAACCATGCAAGTCCAAGTCTCCCGAAAAAGATGTTTCAACTTCATCTATCTTTATTCCTTTTGCTGCTGCATGATAGATAAGAGATGTAGTCAAACATCCATCCAGTGCTGCAAACACATATTCAACAGGGTTAGCTCCACGGTCTTTCCCTAATAGTACTGGTGGTTCATCTTTTTCAAAGACATATGGTTGACTTCTTTTAAAAGTCTGACATGCTCCATCAAACTCATTAATAATGGTTTTACCATGGGCGCCATCAATCCATTTCCCTTTTGCTCTGAAATTGAATTTTGCAATCTCAGGTTTTTCCTTGATTACTCCAACTGTCTCAAATAGTTTTGTCACATTGACTCCATTGACAATTTGTTCTACTTTTTCATTATTTTCTTTATTTATTATTGGTTGATTTATTGTTTGATTCATACAATATGATATCATGATATCTATATATAAATGTTATTAAAACATGATAGCATGATATCAAAAAGAACAACGCTTATATAGATTTTAGTAGTATAAAGAATTGGTAAAAATAATGACACGTGATTTACTAATCAGAGGATTTGATGATAAAATACATTCTCAATTAGGAGAATTATCCAAGGAGAAAGGCGTTTCTATAAATTCAATTGTAAAAGATGCAGTTGATAAGTGGCTAAATCAACAACAGCAATCAGATATTCCAAAAAAACATTATCTCTTAATCTATTCTGATGATGATTCCATATTGGGGTTACTAAAATCTATGGATA
>JBHIVA010000064.1:0-10474 GCA_042138015.1 Nitrososphaeraceae archaeon
TAGCGTATGGATCTTTAGCGTATGGATCTTTAGCGTATGGATCTTTAGCGTATGGATCTTTAGCGTATGGATCTTTAGCGTATGGATCTTTAGCGTATTTGTCTCTATCTTTGTAATTCTCCTTATACTGCATTTCACTGATAGCTAAAATATCCTCTGCTATAGAAGGTAATGTCACTGTTATAGCGCCAGCTATTAGTACTGTAGCAAGAAAAACACTGGTAATTTCTGCCCTCTGCATATCGTACCCATTCTGTTAAAATATATCTAAGGTGTGAAAATATTTAGAATTCGAATTTTTAATCTTTTTTTTAAAAAATATTATAGGTATAATTTCTTAGAACAAATTGTATAGTAAGATTTTTTCTAAAATTCCTACATTCTTAAATGATCAGATAAAAGTTATTTAATTTTTTTACGTACACCGTTAATTCTACTTTATGAACAGAATATCTATTCTTTAGCGTAAAATTTTTATAAAATATTGAATTTATTATGTTATAAATCAATATAAATAAAATATTAATTCAATTCTTGATATTTTAGTATTTATTTAGTAAACAGCAAAATTATATTTCACTTTCTGAAGGTAACTTTAGAAATATATTATTAATATATATTTAAGCAAAATAATAACTTCATTAATTCTTTACCATTTGTTTGTTAGAAAAAATAATATATAATTTAAACAAACTAAAAAATTATTTTTGCAATATATCTGTCTTTATATTTATTTACGAATATTGTTTCTAAATAAAAAGATTTTTGAGATTACAATCTAGAATAGTAGTTGTTGATATAAAAATTTTTATTCTATTACGATCGTTATGATAGAAGATCACCATAGTAGCTTGAGAACATATATACAAAGAAGATAAGTGAAGTCGGATTTACCAAAAGTTACTTTAATAACACTGTTTATTATAACCACTTAACCAAAAATCATCAAATATTATTTTAATATATAATATTTCATCCAGTATGATATCAAGATATGTTCTTTTTGTATTTTGATCATAATTCTCGTCCAAATTTTTCTAATTGAGATCCTTTGCTTTTGTGAGATCAATATAAAATAAATACATTGAATTTATTTATTTCAACTAATTTATTGGCTATTTAGAATTTTTTGAATTATAACTAATAATTTTTTATTGTTATCTCTTCGGAAAAAATTTACTTTTCACATCATACAATGTAATGATATGAAATATCTATATTGTTTTATATATTTCTCATAAATATGAGTAACTAGAATTATATGTATATTATGAAAGTTATAATTTACTTTAAAAAGTAAAAATAATTCGTCAATAAGAATTTTATAGTACGAAATACCGATAATGATATGGTTTATAAATATATAAACATCATAGGGACTTCACCCAATGGAATAGATGATGCTGTTAGAGATGCTGTTTCAGAAGCTACAAGAACAATCCATAACATAGAATGGGCCGAGCTTGGAAGAGTGACTTTTAAAGTAATAGATAATAATATTAAAGAATTTCAAGCAGAGGTAAAAATGGGTTTCAAAATAGAAAGAAAAGATTAAAAACTAATGAACATAATGTCAATTGTACAATAAATTTAAAAAAACACCACAATTTATTATTATTAAAAAAAATTTTTTGTTCAGAAAGTTGAGTAATTTCACGTTTTTGGTTAATCATTACGAGACAAAGGGTAAAATCTTCTTATATATTATATTTTATTTAACAAAATAACTAAATATTATTTATCGTTTTGGATAAAAAAGTAATTGGAGAAAAATTTTAAACCAAGATCAGATCCATCTAAATCAACAATTTCTTTATTATCTAAAGAAAACAATGATATAATATAATGTACCTTTTATAGATTCACATAATTTTCTCCTTATCATAAACTATATAAATCGTATATAATGTAAATTCACCTAAAGATCATCACAGAATGTTATAATATAATATTACCTTAATAGTATTAATCAAATAATTAAGTTATTTTTAATCATTTGAGTTTATATTTTAATTTTTTCGCATTCTATTAAACATCATCTACTTTGAGGCGGGATTCAATAATTTACCTCAAGGTATATAGTTTGTATAAGTTTCCGTTTTCTCTATTAATATATTTCCAATTTTGTTCATCAGTTGCAACCTGAATAAATGATGGTTGTGTTCTAGGATGTAGTAACTTGAAAACATTTTCTCCTACTGATACTTTATTAGCTCGTGTCAGAGAAGTTATTTTTGAAGTAACATTCATGCAATAACCAAGAATATCTATAGGTGAACTCTTATCGTTACCATATTGTACTACTACATTCTCCCCTTCATCGATCCCGATCTTTACTGCAAGTTCTGGATAGTCGTATTCTTTTAAAATCGGATTTAATCCTTTTATTATTATTTCTATCATAGACTTCCCGCATTGAACTGACTTATCACAAACCAGAAGCTTATTGAATGAGGAAGGAAAAAAAGAAATTACAGCATCTCCAGAGTATTTTAGAACATAGCCATCATGACTTTCAATAACAGATGCTAATTCATAAGAAAAAGCGTGTATAATTGTGACCATTTTTTCTGCAGGAAGTGTCATACTCATTTTTGTTGACCCAACCAAATCAGCATACATAACTACCAATTCAACCTTAGAATTTACATGTTTTAGTAGAAAATCCTGACCTCTCTTAATAGAACTATCATAATGATATTTTTCTTTTAATGCATGCCAGAATCTATCTTTTCGTTGAGTTAATTGAGTTTGTGAATCAAAAAGATTGGTATTAGAACTCCCAGATAAAGATGTAGTATTTCCGTATGTTTCGCCATCGATTATACGCCTTAGTAAACTGTTGGTATTTATGTTATGATTATCCTTATTTTTTTCAGATTTATTGGTTTTATTTTTATTGAAAGTTATATCACTCTTGTTTTTTTTAGTCTTTTTTTTATTGGAAGTTCTAGACGAACGCATTATTTTTAGATTTTTAAATGGTGAGGGAAGATATAAGATTTTAAATTAAATATACTATTTTTAGGTAATAACAGGCAAACTAGTAGAACTAAAGAACGTACAAAGAAAAATTTGAAATTACCAATATTGGATTATGGTATTCTTACATAAAAGTAATCTAAACATTATACTCTGCCTTGAAATATATCATCATTATTTACTAACTTGTTAATTGATAAACGTACTGACCAAATCAACAATATTATTAATTTTGATTCAAAGGTTTATTGAAAATAATTTTTTTTGGTTGTATAATTCTAGATCATTATGCTTATATCATAATACATTACGAAAATAGTGTAACTTCTGAGATTTCTTTTTTATTAAAGTCGTATTATAAAATAATTTTTATAGATCCAAATTTAAAAACATCATATCAAATTGAGAGTAGATCATATAGCAATTGCGGTAAATAATGTCGAATCAGCACTGACCAACTACCAAAATATTTTAAAGATAGATAAAATAGAGATGGAAGAGGTACCCACTGAGAAAGTTCGTGTAGCAATGTTAAAGTTAGAAGATACTCGAATAGAACTATTAGAACCAATGTCTCAAGATAGTCCTATCTCAAAATTTCTAAAGGAGAGAGGTGAAGGTATTCACCATATAGCAATTACTGCAGATAATATAGAAGAAGATGTTGCAAGAGCAGTAAAAAATGGAATGAGGTTTCTTGGCGATTTGAGAACTGGTTCTTACGGAAGAAAGATAACATTTATCCATCCAAAATCCTTAAATGGAGTTCTTACTGAATTTTGTCAAGCCCCGCCTGAAAAATAAGTGCTAATTCTAAGACAATAAAAATAATAGATTAAATTTTTTTGTTTTAATAGTATAACTTTATTATAAGCCAATAGTTAATAACGGTTAACTCAATAAATACTAATTCAAATATAATTAGGATAATTAATTATATAAAATCACAGACTACAAGGTCGATAATTCCGTCAATATTAGATTTGTAAATTCGCAGGTAGAAAGATTCCCCCCAATGTCCTTTGTTTTTTGGTTTCTTTTAAGCAAAGAAATAATAGCATTTTCAATATTGTTTCCATGAGTATATAGATTCGAATCGTTAAATCGATCTGCAAGCCATTCTATCATCATTTTTACAGATAATAAAATTGAAGAAGGATTGGCAATATTTTTACCTGCTATATCAAATGCTGCACCATGAACTGGTTCAAACAAGGAGAATCCTTCTCCTATGTTTGCCGCTGGACCCATACCCAATCCTCCTACAACTTGTGCTGCTTCATCTGAAAGAATATCCCCAAAAAGATTTGTTGTGACAATGACATCAAAATCCTCCGGATTTCTTATCAGATTCATAGCTGCTGCATCTACATACAATTCACTATACTCTATACTTGGATATTTTTTTGATATTTCTCTGCAAATATTCTTAAAAAGACCATCACTCTTTCTAAGAACATTTGCCTTGTGAACAGAAACGACTTTTTTCTTTTGGTTCCTAATCATCGCAGATTTAAAACCATATTCAGCTATTCGTCTGGATGCTTTTTCTGAAATCACTCGCAGTGCAACAATAGTATCTATATCCGCATTAAATTCCCATCCAAGATATACATCTTCAGTGTTTTCTCTTACAGTTACAAGGTCAACATTTGAGGATATGGATTTTATATTAGGGTAGGATTTGGCTGGTCTTACATTAGCATACAAGTCAAATAATCTTCTTAATACTATAATCACATCTGCTGCGCTTTCTCCTACTGGACCTTTTAAACAAACATCACTTTTTTTGATAGCATCTAATGAAAATTGAGGTAAAGCTTTTCCGTATTTTTCTAACGCATTATCACCTGCTTCTATTTCAATTATATTAAATTTAATTAAGGAATTATCATTCAAATATTCCATAATTGTTCGGGCGCTATCTGTTAACTCTGGACCTATGCCATCACCAGAAATCAATGAGACATTATATCTAGTCATTATAATTCAGATAAAAAAGTTAAATCCTTTTAAAAATTTTTTTAAATATAATATGATGAACTTAGGTATTCTGTGTTTCTTCTACTTTAGCTGCAGCTTCGTCTTTATATATACAATCACCGGTAATTTCGTCACCTTCGCTGGAATCAAAATCTTTAATTTCATCACCAATATCACAATTAAACATATCTGCCCCTTTACCTCCACTTAGAGTATCATTTCCATGTCCACCGCTGATCGTATCATCACCAGACCCTCCTTTTATGTCATCATCCCCTCTCATTCCACTCAAATCGTCGTTACCCTCACCACCATCTATTTCGTCATCTCCATTTCCACCTTTTATCACATCATTGCCAGCACCTCCTTGTATTGTATCATCATCGTTTCCTCCCCTCAGAGTATCGTTACCCTCACCACCATCTATTTCGTCATTTCCATCAGCTCCATCCAAAACATCGTTCCCTTCGTTTCCAGATAATTCATCATCACCAGAACCACCCTTTATTTTATCGTCGTTTTCCGTTCCATCGATAGCTACACTAACTTTTGGTTTTGGAGTTTCTCCAGGGGGTAACGCTTCCTCTTCTTCCTCTTCATCATCTTTTTGAGAATATGAATATTCAGTTATTGAAAAGATATTAAATAATAAAATAATAGATAATATTGTAACTCCTATTTTGATAGTACTGTTATTCAATCAGAATTAATTAGTGCTTCATTATCTATATATGTTTATATATAGAAAATTTATTGTATATAGTAATAGAACAATTTTCTGAATAAAATTAGAGATTGAATATTTTAATTCATAAATGCATCAATAAAAAATCGAAATTTTGATTTTTTTATGGAGAATTTTTCAAATTATCAATATATCAGAATTATTAAATCCGAAATAGGAAATTTTATTTTTAAATCATAAAAAAATGGTTACAATAGATTTCAAAATATGTTAGTATAATTTTAATGTGAATCAATTTAAATTATATAGGATTCCATAATACCAATCGTCAAACTTGGTATAAAATGATCTCATATATTTTAAAAATTTAAACATATTACAGTTATAATATTTTAAGTGTTTATTTTATATATTCACAGCTATCGCATTTTCTGTTTTCTTTATATTAAGCTTAAATAGATTAATCGTAAATTTATTATTTTTATTATTATAAAGATTTTAAAATTCTTAATTTATCAATATTCATATTAATTCAATAAATTATTATGATTTTAAAATTTTTCTTAACATTACTTTATTTATTGCGTCCATCATTGCTTGCACTGAGGCTACTACTACATCGGCCCCAGATTTTCTTGCAGATACCACATTACCATTATTGTCTTCTACTTTCACCGAAACTTCAGCAAGCGCGTCTGATCCGCCAGTAATTGATTCTAACCTGTATTCTCGAATTTTTATCTTTGCAACCTCTACCGCTATTTTTTGAATGGCTTTCAATGCAGAATCCACCGGACCTACACCAACTTCAGATGTAATATAGTCTTTTCCGCCTGTATGTAAACGAATAACAGCAGTAGGTGTTATATTTTGTCCGGTTACAATATGAAAATCATGTAGCTTGAATTTCTCTTCAAATTTTGTATTACCCATTACATGACCAGATATAGATAACAATTCAGCAGTAGTTATAGATTTACCTATATCAGCTAGATTCTTTTGTGTATCTACTATCTCTTTCAATTGTGCCTCGTTTGGTTTGATTCCAAAATCTTCCAACATAGCTTTTATTCCATGAGCTCCTGCATGTTTTCCAGCTTGTAACCATCTCTTCCTTCCAACCAATTCTGGACTTATAGGTTCGTAAGTTAATGGATTGTTTATGATACCATGAGTATGTATACCAGATTCATGGCCAAATGCATTTTCTCCTATGATTGCTTTGTTTGGCTGGACTATTATACCCATTGCATTTGATACAAATTTTGATGTCTCATAAAGTTTTTCTGTGACTATATTTGTCTTTTTATTATATAAACAATGCAAAGCCATAACAAATTCCTCTAGAGAGGCATTTCCTGCTCTTTCACCTATTCCATTTATTGTTACATGAGCACAACTTGCACCAGCATTTATTCCTGCTATTGAATTTGCAACAGCGTGTCCAAAGTCATCATGGCAGTGCATACTTATAGGAACTGAAATATTCTCTGAAACTTCTTTCACAAGATTAGTTATATAACTGGGTGTTGCATATCCTACAGTATCCGGGATGTCTATTCTATCAGCTCCGGCTGACTGAGCTGCCTTGAAAACCTTAATAAGAAAATTTCTATCGGACCTAGTAGCGTCTTCTGCTGAAAATTCTACTTGTACTCCGTGTTTTTTGGCATAATCTACAGCCCATATTGCCTTATCTAAGACTTGTTCGGGTGTCATGTTTAATTTATATTTCATGTGGATATCAGAAGTTGCAATGAATGTATGAATATATTTCAAGTCACATTTTAATGCAGCATCAATATCGGACTGTACCGATCTAGCTAATCCACATACCTCTGATTTCAAACCTTGTTTTACAATTGTTTTAATGGCTCTCGCTTCCCCCTCCGATACTATTGGGAAACCAGCCTCGATCGCATCTACTCCTATTTCATCTAGTTTTAAGGCAATGTTCACTTTTTGTTCTGGATTTACAGATACACCTGGAGTTTGTTCCCCATCACGTAACGTAGTATCAAAGATTCTGATTTTTTCTATTTGGTTGTTATTGCTATTTTCATTTGATTTAATTTTCTCTATCATATTATGTTCCCCTTCTAAGAGCTGATACGCCAGTCCTTGCAATCTGAATTATACCATAATGATCTACTAAATTTTTGAAGGCATCTATTTTGTCAGGTGTTCCAGTTAACTCTACAATTATTGACTCCTTTCCAATATCTAAAATTTTTGCTCTAAAAATTCCAGCAAAATGAGATATTTCCATTCTTGAGGTTGGGTCTGGTGATTTCATTTTTATTAATGCTAGTTCTCTAAAAACTGTATTATCTATGTCTAAAACTCTAACTTCTATCACATCAATCAATTTCCGCAACTGTTTTACAAGTTGGTCCAATGTCTTAGAATCACTTTGAGTAGCTATTGTCATTCGTGAAAGATCTTTTTGTTCAGTCGATCCGACAGTAATGCTTGCAATATTGAAATTTCTTGCCCTAAATAAATTAGTTATTCTAAAGAGTACTCCTGGTTTGTCTTCCACAAGAACCGATAATAACCTATAAGGTAAACGCTCATTGTTTTCATTTTCATCATTTGGATTCACATAAACATTAGACAATTTTCAAATTAACCTCCTACTATCATATCCTTCAATCCAGATCCTGGAGCAACAAATGGGTAAACATCTTCCTCTGGATCGATAGGAATATCTATTACCGTAGCAACATCTGACTTTACGGCTGTTTTTAACGCTTTTTCTAATTCGCTCATGGACTCTGTTCTGATTCCTTGTGCACCATAAGCCTCTGCGAGTTTAACATAATCTGGACAACGGTATTGGTGAACGCCACTGTATCTTCTATTGTAGAAAGTTCTTTGCCATTGTGCAACCATTCCAAGCATATAATTATTTAATAAAAATACGATGACCGGAAGTTTATCTAATACCGAAACTGCTAAGGAATTTTCAGTCATATTAAAAGAACCATCTCCTGCAATATCAACCACTGGAACATTTGGTCTAGCAGCCTTTGCACCTATTGATGCAGGAAAGCCAAATCCCATCGTACCTAAACCAGTTGAGCTAAAGAAGGTACCAGGTGAGATAACATCAAAATGTAAAGATGACCACATCTGACATTGTCCTACCTCAGTTGTAACTATAGCATCAGCTGGGAGTATTTCTCGTAGTTTTTTTAATACTTTTCGTGCTGTTAATTCTCTGGAATAATCCTTTATCGTGCTTGTATAGTATTCAATTAACTCCTTTCTCCTTTTTAACCAAAAGCTCTCTGGATCAGGTTTTACTCCTCTATTTGATAATAATTTAACCATTGTCCTTAATGAAGACTTAACATCACCTACTACAGCAACATCTACAGATTTGTTCTTTCCAATCTCCGCAGGATCAACATCAAGATGTATAATGCTCATCCCTTTACCAAATTCATCAAATCGCCCAACGGATCTATCAGAAAATCTGGCTCCAATTGCAATAATACAATTTGCTTCCAAAATTATTTTGTTAGCTTCTGCATGTCCATGCATACCTATCGGTCCCATTGCAAGCGGATGATTTTCTGGAAAAGCACCCTTTCCTTTGAATGTAGTTACTACAGGACACATCAAGATTTCAGCGAGAGCTTGTAACTCATGGAATGCTCCAGAGAGTATGACACCTCCACCAGCCATTATTATGGGTTTTTCCGCTTTTAGTATTAGTTCTACCGCTTTTTCGATATGAGTTAGGTCTGCATCTACTGCAGGATTATAACCTCTTACCTTGATCAAGTCCGGAAATGAAATATCGCTTTTTTCCTGTTGCACATCTTTTGGAATATCAATTAAAACAGGCCCTGGTCTGCCACTTTCGGAAATATAGAACGCTTTTTTTACCGTTTCGGGTATTTCGACCGCTTTTCTAGGCTGAAAAGAATATTTTGTACATGGATTTGCAATTCCTATAATGTCAGTTTCTTGAAATGCATCTTTACCTATCATTGCCAAAGGAACTTGTCCAGTTATAGCTATAATAGGAATTGAGTCAGCATGAGCAGTTGCTATTCCTGTTACTAAATTAGTTGCTCCTGGCCCAGAAGTAGCGATACAGACCCCTGCTTTCCTTTTTATACGAGCATATCCATCAGCCATATGGGCAGACGCTTGTTCATGTCTAACCAAAACATGTCTAAAGTTAGCATCAACTAATTCATCATAAATGGGTAAATTAGCACCTCCAGGAAGTCCAAAGACTATTTCTACTCCTTCTTTTTCTAAGGCGGTAATCAATGCCTTTGCTCCAATCATTTCAACCATTATTTTTCCCCAATTTTATATAATATCAGTTGGATAAATTTTAATCCAAAGTACTACTAATAACTTTCTAAATTATATTTAAGGTCACAAATTTTTTAGCAGAATGTATTTCTTCCTGTGTAGCTCTAGTATAAATTTCCAACTTTATTAAATTGTAATAAAGGATTAATAAATATTTTTAGTAAATTCAAAAATTTTGGTGTAATTTTTCATATTATTGATCTTCGTCATCATCATTCTCATTATCGTCACTGTTTTTCATATTTTCAGACATAACACACTCTGTTTCATCAATTTCTCCATCTTTATCATTATCTATAGAGTCTTGACAAATTTCCACATTATCCTCTTTACTTACTTCCTTCGTGTTCTGCTCTTTTTCCGCAGCTAACCTTTGTTGTTCCTCTTCTTCAGCTACTTGCTGTTGGTCTTGTTCTTCTTCAGCTACTTGCTGTTGGTCTTGTTCTTCTTCAGCTACTTGCTGTTGGTCTTGTTCTTCTTCAGCTA
>JBHIVA010000065.1:0-10416 GCA_042138015.1 Nitrososphaeraceae archaeon
GACAAACCATTCAACAGGGATAGAGACAAACCATTCAACAGGGATAGAGACAAACCATTCAACAGGGATAGAGACAAACCATTCAACAGGGATAGAGACAAACCATTCAACAGGGATAGAGACAAAGATGGATACAAATACAAAAAATTCGCATCAAACAAAAGGGGAAAGAAGAAGTTTAGTTACTAATTCAACTTAAACCAAGATAAAAATGATATTAAAAAAAGTGATTAGAAGAAAATAGTATTTCTAATAGAAAAGATAAAAGATTTTTAAAAGAGTAAGTCTCTTTATGAACCTTGAAATTTCTACTAGATTTTTTTTGAACTCTTGGTGGTTATATACAATGATAATAGCGGAGTGATAACTAAATGTTATTAGATTGAATATTGCTAAGTTTTGTCTAATTGTCGTACAGAGCTTTCTAATCTGAAAAGACTATTTAGTTACTTCTATTATATCTTATTATTTTGCTAATATGTATCTATGACTCTTGATAATGATCATTAACGATGTTAGTTATTGCATATTAAGTAGGAGTTTTTTTGAAAATTCAGTGCCATTTTATAAAATCGATTTATATAATAGGTAATAACTTTTCACCATAATCCTTCTTCCCACTACCTTTGATCCCCAAGTCTAAAATAGATATTACTTTATCCCTACGATCATCTCAAGTTAAAAAAAACTAAAAAAATCTAGCACTTTTCTAAATGCTTTAAATGAAAACTACTAAAATACAAGAATAGTATATTCATACTATTGAAATTTGTAAATCGGGATGATCAACGTTATCATCTAAAATTCTATATTATATAATTAAGATCAATTTTATATAAAGTGAAGTGGAATAATATATAGTTAAAAACTACGAAATTACAATCGAATTACTAATGATAATTTATTTTATATATTTTTTTAACATAAGGACATTTCATTTAAATACCTTTTAACCAATAAATATTGATATGACATCAAATGAAAGATTTCATGAAAGTCCAAACCACTTTATGGTTTTGGATGCTATAGCAAGAGGTATGAAAAAAATAGACAATATCTCGAAAGTTACCAAATTACCAAAAGAGGAGGTAGAGTTAATTGTAAATGATCTAGTTGTTCAAAAACTTGTCGTTAAGAACATCAAAAAGGGTTTTTTTGGAAATAAAAAAATAGAATTTAGTGTTGCTGAAACAGGTGCACAAATCCTTAATAATAAGAAACAAGAGTTATATGAAAAATCAGAACGACTACAACAATTATATCAAACTGGAAATAAGGAACAGATTCAAAGTTTTATGGATTCTAATCGAATGTGGATACCTATGATGTTATTCTCAGGAATTATGAATATGTTGTTTTTCGCATCTATGATGTCTTTCATGGGAATGGCAATGAATCCGGGAGAGAGTGCTATGACTGAAGGTCAAGTGGATCAAGCTGGAACAACCGGGGGTGAAGAGGGTTCTGCATCTGATACTGGTGATGTGGGTGCAGGTGAAATGGATAGTGGAGCCGACTTTGGTGGATTCGATGGCGGAGGGTTTGGAGATTTTTAGTTTTTAAAATACAGGATGTTTTATATTTTTTTTTTAACAATTATTTGAAGTAAATATCAATTTATATCATTTTATAATGCAATTCTATCAGTAATTTCTGTTATACCCTATAAATAAAATCAAAAAATTTTATCCCATCTGACCCTTCTTCTTGCATTATTTCAATTCCAATTTTATAGAGATGAATAATTACTTATTTTTGAAAGATCAATATATGTAACCTTTAATATGATACCAATATTGTATACTAAATATGTCGACATATAAATCGATAAACATTTTGAAAAAAATAAATGAGTATTATACCTTTTAAAGTAACCATATCATTTTTATACTAAGGTTTATTGGATACTAATATTATTAAATAAACTTATTGTCAAATTTTTAATAGAATTTAAAGTGTCTAACACTGACTTCTAAAAATTATGGTTATAAAAATTTTTATATTATCTGAATTTTACTTTTTTATAATAAATCACAAAAGCTCTTTGGCATCATTTTTAAACAATCCATATATAAATCACTCATAAATGGTGAAACCTCTGACCCTTTTTCAAATTTTTGTGAATTACTATGTTGAGATATATTATGGTGATTAGGTCTTTCTCCTAGTTTCACTTCAACATTTACAAATTTCCCGTCTCGAAATATATTTAAAATAACAGTTTCATCGACTTTTTTTTCTTTTTCTAAGTACGTAAGTATGTCGTCTATTTTTCTTACTGGATTTCCATCTATCCCAACAATTATGTCTCCTTGCGCGTTTATAAACTCCCCTCTTTGATTATAGGAAATAACACCTTTACGTAAATCTGATTGTGATGCGGGACTGGCTTCATTAATATCTGTTACTAGAAATCCATTAGCCTTTTTTAAACCAAATAGTTTTGCCAAATTTGGAGTAATATCTATTCCACTTATTCCGAGATATGGATGCGTATATTGTCCAGTAGTTATTATTGATTCTACAACTTTCTTTACAATATCGGATGGAACAGCAAATCCTATTCCAGAATACGAGCCTGTACTGGAAAATATTGCAGAATTAACACCTATTACTTCTCCTCTTAAATTCAAAAGCGGACCTCCAGAGTTACCAGGATTAATAGCAGCATCTGTCTGAATTACATCAGGAATATTAAATCTTGACTCAGAAGGAGAGGGAAGTTGAAGGTTATTATTAAATTCTTCTGAAGCTGGAAGCAATCTACCTAACCCACTTACTACTCCTACGGTTAGGGACCCAGAGAGTCCAAAGGGATTTCCTATAGCTACTACCGTTTGTCCCACCTTAAGAGCGGATGAATTTCCTAAAGGGAGAGAAATTAAATCTGAAGGTAGATCTCCAGAAATTTTAATCACAGCGAGATCACTATATATGTCCTTTCCAATAATATTCGCTTCATATGTATTTCCATTTAAAAACTTAACAATAATTTGAGGAGACTTTGAAGTTATAGAAGCGACATGATTATTAGTTATTATATGTCCTTTATAATCATAAACAAATCCCGAACCCAAACCCTTTTCAATACCGGTAAGGGGATCTATCACTGTAATTTGAACAACTGAGTTTGATGTTTGAGTAAAGAGATCTTCCAGATTTAATTCAGATATATTTAACGGTTTATTCGTAGACTGAGTAGTTATATTTTGACCGTAAATAGAATCATTTAAAGGTAGAGAATAAAAAAATAAAAGTGAGATAAAAACCACAATAGAACTAAAAGATAATACTAACAACTCCATTTAAAAGAATAAGATTTTTATATTATTTATATTTATATTTTTTATGTGCTAATTTTTTCCTGCTTTGTTTGTAAAAAAATAATAAATTAAAGAAAAACACGAAAATTTTTATTATAAATAATTCTTATGAAATAATTTAAAGAAATTTTCTTCTTTCTAACAATAATTATATACAAGAAGAAAAAATAAAAACAACTAAATCGTATTTAATTATTCAAAATAATCAAATTATCATCAAAATTATTGAATTAATAACAAGAGTAATATTGGTTTCAAAAGCTCATTCCTTCTTTTCTTAAATACAAAAAATAATAATTAGAATCTGTTAACATTATAGATTACCAAGTTTATATTTAAATAACGTATACTTTGTAGAATTATGATTGAAATTCTTTCTAATAAATTATGAATTTATCGCGATCCCACAAGTTTATTAGATAAGATTTTATAATTAAAAGAGGTCAAATATTCTAAATCATTTACATAATAAAATCAGTTACTATTTCAATCTTTATACCCAATAATCAAAATACCATAATAATCATAATCTATTTCATAAATTAACCATAATGATTAAAAAAATACATTATATCCATTTTTCATACTAAAGCTAGTAAAACCCTTTTTTTATTTATTTTTTTATTTCTAATAGGTTAACATCAAAATTTTATAAATACAAACAGTTTTGATCTATCATATTAAATTATATCTATAAAATTTTTTACTTAACTCTTTCAGTTAAATTAGAGGTTGCTATATATATGTGAATAATTAATATAAATCATGACAACATATAATAATTTTCCAATGAGAGATTGGCATATTAAACATATGGAAAAAACTATTGTAAAGTATGTTACGGGATTATCTACTAATCCATCTATATGGGAAAGGAGGCAATATAAAAGGTTTAATAATATATATCGTACACGAGGAAATATAAAAAATGATATCAAACATGGAGTAACCAATGAAGAAGTTCAGTTATTTTTGCAGAAACTTCGTGATGATTCCTCTTTTCTCGATTTAAGAAACAAAGACGGTGTTATTGAAAGATTAGAAGAGGTAGAAAAATATTTCGGCGCACCAGGATATCATATAAATATTTGAAAACCTCTATTTAATTTAGATAAATATGTATTTAGATTTATAACACATTTAGAGACTATTCTTTTTATAAATTAAAAGACAAATATTAATTAATTTATAAATTAAATCGAAGTGGAGTGAACCGTAAAATGCGTTATAAATCTAATCTAATATTTTCTCTATTTTAAGAATAATATATTCCATAGAATTACGATATCATTAAAAATTATATAAGATAGAGAACTCAAATAATATAAATTTAGGAACGATGATTAGACTAAAAAAATACTTAAACATAATAATGAAATTATCGAGATAGAAAGAGAAATAAAATAATTTATCTAAGAAAAGAGATTTTAGGAAATAATGATAAGAATATAAGTTCTTATATTGGAATTACTTATATAATTTAGGATTATGAAGTTAATATATTTAAAAATAGTTTCAAAGTTATTTTTACAAGTAATCTATAATTCTGTAGCTATTATTGTAATCAATTATAAATGGTCGGGTCATTCTTTGTGATCCCTACTAAAATCATTTTAGTGTCATATCCTGATTATTTTAGGCTCAAGGAATCTAAAAGTCTTGTAGATGCTGCTTTTGTAGGTAGTTCCTATAAAATCGTAAAATTGATAACCAACAAATATTTAGGTAACTCAAAATTCGGTTTAAGTTCTGGTAAATCAATGGAAATTAAGGAATATGCAAAGGAGTACTACGCAGATCAAATAATCATTGATGAACGCCTAAACTCAAAACAGATATATAACCTTGAGAAATTAACTGGAATTCAAATCAAGGACCGAGAAAGATTAATTCTTGACATTTTTTATTCTAGGGCTTCTACAGTAGAGGCAAAATTACAAATCCAACTTGCGGAAATACAATACGAATTACCTAGAACAAGAGAAAATGCTAAAATTACTTCCTTGTCTGAAAGGCCTGGTAAGGGAGGTCAAGGAGAATACATAGTTGATGTAAAGTTTAGAGATTTGAAAAGACGAATAGGATTTATCAAAACAAAATTAGAATATGCAAAACAGCAACGTGAACTTTATCAACATCAAAGATTGAAAAATGATATTCCTGTTATTTCCCTAATCGGCTACACTAGTTCGGGAAAGACTACTTTATTCAATAGGCTTACTAATGATAATAAAAAAACATCTCCCACTCTCTTTACAACTCTCTCCACCACAACTAGATCGTTCCAGATAAATTATAAAAAAATACTAATAACAGACACTATCGGTTTTATTAGTAGATTACCTACTTATATGATAGATGCCTTCAAATCAACCTTAGAGGAATCACTAGCGGCTGACATGATACTACTAATGCTAGATTCATCGGAGAATATGGAAGATATCAAAATAAAGTATTATAGCTGTAGAGATATTCTAAATGAACTGAAAGTTGAGAAATCAAAAGTATTTATAATATTTAGCAAGTTTGACAAATTTAATTTTCTTAGGTCAGAACAAATCCTCCATGATTTAGGGATACCTTATGCTTTGTCTATTTCGTCCAAGAGTGGATATGGATTACATAAATTGAAAACTCTGATAGCAGATTACTTGAAAATTTAGCTTATTATTTCATTGTCTGGAGTATTTCCCTATTGTTATATGTATTAGTTGAATAGAAAAAAATGACAATTATTAACGATATCTTTATTTTATTTACAATTCGTTTTTGTCGAAGGCAGTATAACCAGTTTATTAGGCGCAAATATAAAATTTAAAACAAATAGTAGCTAATGATTAAATGATTAAACTTAGAAATAAAATTTTTTAAAAGAATAAGAGAATACTCTTTCTCTTAAAATTTTTTAATATTTCCTTAATCTTTTGTGAAAATAAATGAGTTGATAAAAATAATACTAATCTATTTATTTATCTCCTATATTGTTAATATTGAAATGGTAAACGGAACTACCTTTTTAGTATTTTACAGATTAAGACCTTTAGATTCGGAGGAAAAAAATATCTCTAAACACAAATGGGATGAGATAAAGAGCTCTCTTCCTTCTGAAATTGAACTCGTCGGAGAATATGATCATGCCTGGGGAACAGAATACAACGGTTTTTTGATGTTTCACTCAAAAACAAGCGATCGTTTTTTTGAATGGTGGTCAACCTTTAAGGATGAAATCCGCTGGTATGTAGAGAAAACCCACACTATTGCAGCCCGTAGCCGTTAATTTCTAAAGCCTATTTTTTTTATGCATTGGTTTGATAGTAATAGTTTGCGGTTTACCCGGAACAGGAAAGACCTTCATAGCAAAAACATTATCAAAAAGGATCGATGCAATAGTTTTATCTACAGATAAAATCAGAAAAGAATTAGTTGAAAAACCCACTTATAGCTTATGGGAAAGATCTTTAATTTACGATGTTTTGTTTCTTTTGTCAAAATACTTGAAAACTGCCGGAATTAATTGCATTTTGGATGGTACTTTTAATCAAAAAAGATCGCGTGATGAAGTAATCAAAAAACTTAATTTAAAGAGCACTGATCTATTTATTATAGAATGTATCTGTCCTGAGGATATTATTATTTCTAGACTTATATCAAGAAGAAATGATTTTTCAGATGCAAATATATCGATTTACTTTAAAATGAAAAAAATTTATGAAAAGGTATTAGAAAAACACTTAACGATAGATACATCAGAATCTATTGAAAAAAACATAGAAAAAATAATGCAATTTATTATATCAAAATAAAAATAAAAATATTATTTTATTATTTTTAATATATTGTGGATCAATTATTCATTAATTAATTTAAATAGTATCAGTCTTATTAAATAGACATATATTGAAATGATATAATTTGTACTGTCTATCATGTTAAGTAGAACCTCTTTCATGCCCTCTAAGCTTTATTTAGAAGATTTGTTAAATTTTGCTTATTTTCCATCATAGCCATCCATGCGTGAGTTGAATGCTTTTGTAGTATTTCAGGAACATTAAGAATGGTAAAATCTGTTGGATGTACCTGTGATAAGACTTCCCATTCCACTGGAAATGATACAGTAGCGGACTCTATCGGTCTTGGCGAAAAAATCGATGCTAATGTTTTTGCTCTAATATTTTGGTTATCATCTAAAAATACCTTTCCACATCTTTTTGAGATACTCCATTCCATAGTGAGTTTGTTAGGATACATCCTGTTCATACTAGTACCTATTAATTTTGCGAAAGTTCTTAACTGCTTATAAGTATAGGAATTATCAATAGGAATAAAAACATGTAGGCCTGTTTTTCCTGAAGTCTTTACATATGATTTTATATTGAGATCATCCAATAATTGTTTTAAATCTAGTGCTACATCCACCGTAGCTTTGAATCCGTTAATAGTGTATTTAGGTTCTTTTCGATTTGAATTTTCAAAAGATCCTGAATCAGTATAGGGATCTAAGTCAAAAACAATGAAATCCGGGAAATTTAAACTACTTTTTTCTGGATCCAATAATTTATCTTTTTTTTCTTCATATGAATCTAAACATTATATTCTACTATTCCAAGGATGAATTTCTATACAACCTAAATTAGCTAACCATAGTAGGGTCTCTTTGTTATTGCAGATGATATAATTAATTATACCTTCAGAACTCGATCTAGATAGAATTTTAACTGTTCGTACAAATTGTGGTTTATCCTGATCCCATTTTTTATGGTAAAATGATTTTCCCTCGATTCCATCTGGATATCTACTTAGGGATAGTGGTCTATCTTTAATAAAGGGTAGAATAAATTTACTGATTTTATCATAATATTCTATTAATACTTTCTTAGTAAGTTGGGGATGAGATACTGTTTTAGACCAATATACTTTGTTGAGATTTGTATAATAGGAATCTCTTTTATTGTTAAATTTACTATTATTAAAGTGATCTATGCAATTATTGTTAACAAGATCATTATGATTAATTCCTTTCTCTATCGTTTTTGTTAATTTATAATTAAACTCTTCTTTTTCTATGTAACAATCTTCAGGTAATTTATCTTCTCTAGTTCTAACAAAGATAGCTGATTTCATTATTTTATCTCTTGTCCAATCATTAAATTTTATCTCTACTACCATTTCGGGTTTAATCCAAGTAGTATCTCTATTAGTATAGGGAACATAATCAATAGGACATTTTTCTATTTGTATCCTACTGATATTATTATAAATTAGTTCTAAGCTTTTAAAATCAAATCCGCTTCCTGTGTGTCCAATAAACCGAAATTTACCTTCTGTATCCTTAGCTGCAAGAAGAAGTGATCCAAAATAATTTTCTCTATTTCCTTCTCCTCTACTATAGCCTATAATAACACAGTCTTGAGTTCGTATGTGTTTTATTTTTAACCAATCTCTAGAGCGGACACCTTGAACATATTTACTATTTTTATTTTTTGCAATTATCCCTTCCAATCCCATATTTCTAGTAGTTTCATAGACTTTCTTACCATTTTCATCGATATAATCTGATATTTTGATTGTATTATTTTTTCGAACAATTTTAGAAAGAATTTTTCTTCTTTCTAAAAAGGATAGATCTTGTATGTCTCTTCCATTAATATAAAGAATATCAAAAAAATAATATGTTGCTGGTATTTCCTGTGACAGGATTTCAATTTCTTTCTCATTGTCACTATTCATTCTTTTTTGATGGCTTTGAAAACTCGGTTTTCCTGTCTTATTATCTAATATCACAATTTCACCATCAAGAATAGCTGAATCACATACTAACGAAGGAATTCTAGAATTTTTTCCGAAAACTTCAGATTTTAGAGCTAGGATTATTTCAGGATACCTATGAGTAATTTTTTCACCACTACGTGATTGTAATTGAATTAATTTTTTTGGCGTTTCAAAAAAAAGTACAGACCGTACTCCATCCCATTTGATTTAAGACCCATTCCTACTGTTAAATGGTTGATTCACTAAAGTAGATAACATAGGTCTAATTATTTTTGACATATCGTATTTTACATCCAGACATTTATTATTATTAGAATTTAGTAGTCCGATTTGTACATTTTTGACTAAATTTGAAGATAATTTATCTTTTTGAGAAAATGATTTTTGAACATTTTGAAGTTCATCTTTGTTTACAATTTTGTTTAAAACAGATTCAGGTCTAGTAACTGTTAAGTTCTCTTTCGAATCATATTTATCAGACAATTTCATTAACAACCAATATTTTCCTTGCTCATAATTTTTTAACTGCATTCTCACTAGCGTAAATTTACCTCTTAATTTTTGACCAAAGAGAATAAATGTAATTTTACCATTCTTAAATTGTTTATAAATTTCCGATTCTGATTTAAATTTACCGATATCCCATACAATAACAGATCCTGCTCCATAATTTCCTTCGGGAATTATACCCTCAAAATCTAAATAATCTAGAGGATGATCTTCTGTGAGTACCGCTAATCTTCTTATCTTTGGATCAAGCGAAATTCCCTTGGGTACTGCCCATGATTTCAGTACACCCTCTTTTTTATCTTCAACTCTAATGTCATAGTGTATCCTAGTAGCGTTATGTTTTTGAACTACAAAATTATACTCTTTATTCTTCTGCCAGTTGTTTTTTTTCCTATGGGTTCTGGTGTCTTATCAAAGTTCCTTTTTTTTATGTATGCTTCTAATATTTTGTCACTCATGAACCATAAAAAACCTTTTTATATACTTTAAAAATACATCATGTAACAACTACAAGTTAGTTAAATCTCATTAACCTATCAGAATACGAAATCCAAATTCCACAATACTTCATCTTTTACAGTTATGTTGTTGTTCACGATCCTTTGTAATTGTATTTATTTCAGTTGGGATCATCAAGTTCTTGTTTATTTTTTTTTGCTTCTTCCACTGGTTACATTTATACTGGCCTTTAGAGCTTCAAGTAGATCTGTAGTATTTTCTGAACTTTCTTCTTTTTCTACTTTTACTTTCTTGCCTTTTGATTTTGCTTCTATTAATTTTTCTAATTCTTTAATATATGTATCAGAATATTTAC
>JBHIVA010000066.1:0-10378 GCA_042138015.1 Nitrososphaeraceae archaeon
GTTACCATTATTTTCATTTTAATGTCTCTTTTATTGGTAATTGATTTGTTTTACTAAATTAGGAGGAAGTTTAACATACCAAGACAAGGATTGAAGAAAGATGATTTTACTTGGCTCTTTATCTTCTCCATAACTTAAACTGCAAAGATATTAAAATTTGAGTGGTAAACAAGGAAGATTTTTAAAATTGAATAAAGAGTAAATATTTTAACCAATTAGAATTCGATTTATTCAAATCATTCGAAGATTGTTCTAACTCATATATAATTTATCCTGTTAGGTATGAAATAGTTATTTGTATTAATATCCTTGAATAATACAAGAATCAAAACAAGATGATATCTAGACTTTATTGACTTTATAAAGAATAAAATAATAATGGAGTGTATTTAACAAGTAATATCTAGGAAAGCCTAAATCCTCCAGCCTCTGAGCATTCAAAGCTGTCGAGTATCTCACCAAAAGTACATTTTATTACATTTGTCTCAGGACCAATAGTTAATGTGACCCCAGAAGATGAGAATATACTGTCTATAGCATTGTTTAGGACTGTTGTTATCTTTTCATTAATTTGTTCTTTGCTTGCAAAGGGATTAGATAGACCCGTCATATTTGAACTTGAAGCATCACCATCTCCCAATTTTATATATCCACTAGTCGATGAAGAATTAAAGTCATTAGTGATAGATGAGATTATTAAATCTCTTGCTTTATCATAACCAAATTTACTTCCTTTAATAGTATAAGTAGTATCAAAACCATTAACATAGCTAGCACCGTCTGTAACGATTAAATTGCTAGTTGCATCCCTTGAAATAGATACTGAATACACAGTGTCACCGTTTTCTGTTTGAGCGTACACATTCAGCGTCGAAAAGCTGATCGCTAGAGCGAATGCTGTTAATACTACTGCGATACAAACTGATAATTTTTTTGTCGTCATAAATCACTATACATTTCTATAATAGCAACATAAGAAGATTTCTATTTGTCATCGTAGTGATAAGTTGGTATTTTATACGTACCTACTTGTTATCAATGTGGTATATCAGATTGAATTTGTTTTTATTTTGAATACAAAAAAATAAAAAGATGATTATTCACATTAATGAAAATAAGCTAAAAAGTATAAATGATTTTCATATAAATATAACTATAGATAGAAATGTTAGTTTGATATTGTTAAATAGTTTATTTAACAAATTATTCTGATATGTCAGGTAAAATAACAGATGTAAGAAAAAAAGATGAGGAAGAAGAATATGAAGAAGATTATAAATTAGAAATTAATACTCAAAAAGGATCAAGAGTAAAGGTAGAATCTTCTTCATATGAGAAATTAGATAGTTTAATAGATAAAGCATTTGCTGCATATAAAAGATTGAGTAGTGAAGAATCTGGAGAAATAGAACAAAAACAACAATATCAATAATCCTTTTTAGAATAACAAAATAAGATTTCTAAAGATCTATTGAGATAGAATTTAGAATTGATTTACCCGTTGCCATAAATCAAAATGAATTTCATTCATACACACCTAGCAGAATTTCATTCTACTTGAACCTAACGACAAATCATCTCCATGGATAATTTTTTTTTCTTGTCGATATGAATATCATAATAAATACTATCTGATTCAATTATCTGATCACATATATTACAATTAATCAATTACATTTTTCGAGGTATTACTATGATATATATAACTTATTACCTATGTCTAATTAAAGATAGAAAATGAATCGAAATATTCTATTGATCGATGATGATATTGATACATCCGTAAAATACAAAGAATGGCTAAAAGAGGAGGGTTTCAATCCGACTGTAATAAACGATCTGGAAACTGCAGAACGTGAATTTAAACCTAATAACTATGATCTTGTTCTTATAAGTTTTAAATTGTCTGTGATGGATGGTTTCGATCTCTATGATAAACTACGACAATTAGAAAAAAAGTTGAAGGAAATCCAATAAAAGAATTCAGAATATGCTTTATGTCTACATCAAGAATAAATTACAAAGCATTGGCAGAGGTTTACCCTGAATTGGGAGAAGAATGTTATGTTTCCAAAGAGGTTTTGAAAGACGTTTTTGTAAAACATATCCATACATTGTTATCTTAATATTTATTAAGTTTTAAGTATATCAACTAACCTAGATTATTTTAATCATTAGCAATGAAATTAAATATTAATTTCTTCTGGTTGTGAATATATATTAATTCAATATACAAATCTAGGCTTCATATTATGAGATAAATTATTATGGCATATAGATTTTGCTATATAATTTCATCCCATGTTCCTGATAAAGAGAGCATATAATATTTGCTACTATGTTCATTCTCTAAATTTACAACATCTCCAGAGGATATTTGAATCTGAAATATTTGATTTAGGTATTTAAGAAAATTATTATCTAATGTAGTATCTTTAACTTCAGTTTCCAATGGTGGATTATAATAATTTTGCAACTTTTCAACTAAAGTTGAACTAGTAAATCCATCTATTAATTCTGCCGGATCAACAAATTTGGAATTTCTCTTAAATACTCTAATTTTACCTGTTAAAAAATCAGCATGTTCCAATATCCTACGTATACCACAGACTACATTTTATCATTATTGTTTATATTCAAACATGTTGAAAGTGATCGAAACTGAAGGAAGTATTATAAGTTAGGCTTCAGAGAATCTTAATTTAATTTTATTAATTCTTAACTTCATTTACTATTATCCTATTTATTTTATAAATTGCATTAATAGTGGAAATTGTAGTACTAACTTTTGCAGTTAACATATAACTTGGATTAGAATGAGACCAAAAAAGACTTATATTGTTCTTTTACCTTGCTATATAAAAGTCAGCGAATCGTATACGAGAATTTTCCCATATATCTGTCCGTAATTCCAAAAATCAGTTAGTTTAATATTACTTCGAAATTTAATATAGTATATATTTTAATTTATATTTTAAACAGATTTTGGATTGATCGTAAATCAGATATGATTTTTAGATTTTTTGCATGAGTTTTACTTCTTATAAGAAATGTAGTGTATAAAGTGCCAAATAAATTTTATTGAATTTTAAATTGTGTAGTATTACTAAAATAATAACAGTAATTCTAGAAATTTATAAATAGTATATCTTTTTACTACTAAAAATTATTTCAGTATCTGGGTTGGGACCAATAAAGTTTATTATTATTCCCACATTCAGTACATTTATGTAACGTTTCAATATCATCTCTATTAATTTTGTATTTATTTACTTTTTTATATAAATTAGAGGATTCAACTGAATATTCGCTCCCGCAGTAAATACAACTAAAATATCGAACATTTTTAGACGACATAAATGATCTTAGGTTACTCTCTTAATCTAAATTTATGCCATATTTTTCTCAATGGTAAGATAATAATATATTTGTATTATTGAAAGGTAGTTATAATTTATCTCCAGGTTAATCAATCATCAATACTGCAACTGTGGTTTTTATATTCATTATTATGTGATTGATTCTAAAGAGTCTAATATTCAATTGTAATCAATTCCTAATTTCAATCACAAAAAGAAGTGATGTTAAACCAGTAGTTATTAAATTCTATTCAGTTATCAAATTCTCCATATGTTTGTAACAACTTTTGTCTATCAGAATAATTTGCATTATCTAAAAGATCTATACACTGTTGTTTCTTACCCTCATCGACAATCTTATCTAAGCCGTCTAAATTCTCCATTTGCATACACATGTAGGTCATCTTATCAATTAATTCTTCTGACTCATTATTTCCTAGATTGCTAAAATAATTCTGTCCAGATGCCTGTATGATGAGGAGAATTGAGGAGAGTAACAAAATACCCCCAGCTAAAAATAAATTATTATAACTATTCATAATACAATAGACTATAACTATAAGATTATTAAATTTTTTAGTCTTGATAGTATTAGTTTAATAACTTAAGTATTCATTCTTTATGGTAGTGGTCAGAAAAGTAGAGAATACACGAATATTTGTAACTATAACTTTATCAGTACTAATTATTTCTATAGATAGGTATTATTGTGAATATTAGGTCTGGTACTTGAAATCTGATTTTGCAAACTCATATCTGATAAAATTGACATATTGTTAAAGAATTCATAACTGTAAAAAAAATTTATTGTCTTATTTTGAAAAATATTTCATTTTTGAATAATAAATATTCGACTGTTCCATAATACATATTACTAAAGATAAACTTATTAGTATCCTTCCCTGTATGTATCTAACCAATTTATGATATTGTTCTTCACAATTATATCAAAATACAAGATAGATATGATTTTTAAAATTTTAAAGTGATGTTGAACTATTACAAGAATTTTTCAATATAATCAAAAAAAAGTATATTATATTTAAGATTTGATATTGTGTTATCTGAAAAAAAGTGTGATATCATATTAAATGGTAGTAGGAAATTTGAGTTTCATAATAAAATAAAATTCTTATAGTTAAAATATGGCACCCAAAGTATGTATAACTGTTATTTTATTTTTAGAAGATGTTGAGAATCGTGTGACGAGAATAATAAGAAGGAATTTCTCAATTAATAGTAAAGATATAATAATAATTTGGTTATTATATAGGTATGAATAGAATTGTTATTTTATATCCGAATTTTTTAAAATTCAATAAAAAGAACATTATGGAGTATTTATAGTTATTATGTCATCATCAATCATAAAAAAAACAACGACAGCCACTGGTTTTATAAAAGCAATAGAATCTGGTTCAAAGCATCTCCTACTTAAAAGGTTTACTTTAAGATTTCCTGAACAGAAATTAAAGTTTGTAGGTGATGGATATCAATTTGATCCTAAAAGAGGAGTAGGAATAGCTGGTGCTCGTGGTAGACATATTCTTTTTCACGAAAAATGTACTGGCTGTCAACTATGTGCAATTACCTGTGAAGGAATTGCAGAAGCTATAGCAATGGTTAAAGTTAATGAAAAATGGAAGCAAAACAAAAAAAGTATAATGCCACAAATTGATTATGGGAAATGTGTTTTTTGTGGACTGTGTGTAGATGCTTGTCCTTTCTATGCCTTGTTTATGACTAACGACTTTGAACTATCATCTTTTACTAAAGAACATCTTATTTATACCCCAGCCCAGTTGGCAGTAAAACCAAAATATGATGGGTCGGTTGAAATAAAAATTGATGAAAGAGGAGCTTGGCATGGTTAATCGATTTAGCAAGATTACAATTATTTATTTAGGAATTATATAGAAAGATGCAATAATACAAGTGAACGATAAAAATATTTGGGTTTAGATTAAGATTATATGTATGATTTATTAATTGTTCATCCATTAATCAAAAGTGAAATATAATTAAATATGTATTTTATATTGAATAATTATGTTCGATCGTTTTTTCTCTAATTTGTTTTATTTGCTATTTATAATATTTTTTATTATATTCTTTTTAATAATATTTTCTGAATTTTTTTATTAGATTAGAATTGAACTCGTCATGTCAACAACAATTTTTTTAATGATAAATATTTAAAATTCATTCATGCTCATCACAATATTACTAGGTTGGTACAAGAGCATTTGATTAACAAGTTATTCATAGATTGGTGAATGACCTTGCATGCTTTTACCTAAGATCTTTCTTCCTTTGTGTTTGGATTTGCTTAAATGAATTTTTTTTTCTATTATTTCATGAGGTTTATTTGCGGTTCTCCCATTATTTGGAGTTTCTTTTTTAATCTTATTCAGATTATTTATAAATTCATCTTTGATAAAAGTATATTCTTCGGTATTATAATCATTTTTTTTTATTATTTTAATTTCCTTCTTTTTACTCATTTTTAAATACCTTTTGTATTATATATTTATCACAGAGATCATCCATAAGTAATAAACCAAATGAATTTTAATATTTAGTTATTATTTAACAGTAGGTAATATAAAGTATTGAATACATTATCGATAAAAAGAGTATTTTACTGAAAACTATTATACGAGTTAATAAATGTATAAATAATAGTTAATAAATTTTTTATAATACTTCAAAAAGATTATCCACATTCGAAGTTTATTTTACTTTGTAAGAGTAGATATTTTAATAATAAAAAATATTCTGTCAAAAAAATAAAAATAGTAAAATATAATCAATAAAAATAGTATTTTATTCTAGAAAATAATAATGAGACTATGAAATATATAATGAAAAAAAGTAGATCTCTAAAGTAATTCAATAAGTTATGAAATATGAAATCAGAATAAAATTTAATAGTTAATTTTGGTATATAATATGATAAAAGTACACAATATATTAAGCTTTACAAGTATTTTAGATTAGGGTAATTGAATTTGTTTTATTTTGGAATTTCCCTATCTCATTTTATCTTTTATTTTCTATTTTTTTGATAAAATGATGTATTTATTTAAAGTTATTTTGCAAAACGATACGGTATCGTGCTTTTCCAGACTCTAGATGTGTCAATGCCTCGTTAACAGACGATAAAGGAAATTCTTCTACAGTCGGTCTGATATTATGACGACTACAAAATTCAAGCATTTTATTAATCGTAGATGGACTTCCAATAGGTGAACCACCTATTGATTTTTCGCCAGAAATTAAAGGAAATACTTGAACATTAATCTCGGGCGCAGCACCTACTACATGTAGTTTACCTCCAACACGAAGTGCATTAATATATGTGTCCCAATCTAAATTTACGTTTGAGGTAACTAATATCATGTCAAACATATTTTTAGATTTTTTGAAAGCAATATTATCTTTAGAATTTAAAAAATTATGAGCACCAAACTTTTTAGCTTCATCTTCTTTATCGGGAGTTGTCGAGATAGCTGTAACATCACATCCCCATGCATTCAAGAATTTAATAGCTAAATGTCCTAAACCTCCTATACCCACTACAGCAACATGGTCAGTTGGTTTAATATTATTTTGAATAAGAGGATTAAACACAGTAATACCTCCACAAAATAATGGACCAGCTGTTTTAATATCTATCTTGGATGGTAAAGGAAATGCCCACACTGATTGACATCGCACTTTATTTGCAAAACCTCCATGTCTACCAATAATTACATCTTTTCCTCTCAAACAACGATTGTGTTGCCCAGTTAAACATTGATCGCAAATCATACAAGAACGTGCACGCCATCCTACACCAACATATTGTCCAACTTTTAAGTGTTTAACCTGATCTCCAATATCAGAGATTTTCCCAATTATTTCGTGTCCAGGGACTATAGGATATTTTGTTAATCCCCATTCATTATTAAGCATACTTTTATCACTATGGCAAATTCCACAATACTCAATATCTATATCGACTTCATCTTGATTCAAAGAACCTAATTCATATTCAAATGATTCTAATTTTAGACCTGGTCGATGAGCTGCAAAAGCTTGGACTTTCATAATGATAAATAGAATTGCAGAGATTTAAATAGTTAAGGTTCCGTAGTGATTATTTTAATCTGTGAAATATTAATATTATTTATAGAGAATGAAATATAAAATATAATTAACAATATCTTATTCGAATAAATGAGTTAATAAATTTATTAATTAAATCAAATATATAATATGTATTGAAACGAATTACATAATCATTTTTAGTAATGTTTGTTAATAAGATCTGTAACTAAAATTCTATTTGACTACATGTTATTAAGATTTATCAAAAGTAACATTTAGGGATTTATTGTAATGCATTATTTGTAATGCTTGTAATTCTATATTGTGAAATAGACATGTTTATAGCAAATAAGTTTATACGGTAATCAGTTTTAACATATTCAAAATATATCGTTTAATATTCTACGCTAATATATATAGAACAATTAATTCGTCACTCAAAGCATTAAATGAATGAGGTAGTTTTCTCGGAATATATATTATTTTGCCTGTAGAAATATCATTCTTATTTCCATTTATCTCTAATGATCCAACTCCACTGATAATGTAATAAATTTCATCAACGTCATGAGGTTGTTGAATATCTTTTTGATTTTTCTTCATGTTTATTATCCCAACCTCCATGTTCGTTGTTTTTAGTAAATCAATAAAATACCTATATTCAGGAAAATTTAACAAAAGCGAATCTATATCAAAAATTAGAAAATTAGACATTTATAAAGTAAATTTTACTAAGTTATATAAATTTTTTTTATTTTACACTATAAAAATAGCTAATAGAATTTTCAATATTAAAATATAATATTTCTAAAAAAATCAATTAAAAATTATGATAAGTTTTTTATTAACATTTTTCTATTCTTTACCAGATATCGACGCAAGACAATAATATTTTGTGTATTGTTTCGAATTAATTCTTCTGACCATTTCAATTTAATTAGTTAAAAAGATAATCGAAGTTATTGTGAATTCTTATTTTCTTTTTTAAAAGTCTGAAACTGAAATTGTAAACAAGGATGAAGTATATATTATCATTGACTGTATTATTTAGCATGTTATTGGCAAAAATTCTAATAATTTCGATGACATTTAGATAGGATAGTATTTAGAAAAAGAATATAATTAACGGATAGATTTAAAATTGATTGGATTTTTTTGCACGATATTCAATCATATCAGGAACATTGTCATATTTAATGATGATACATGTTGATATTAGAAAATAAGTATTATGGAATGATTAGTAAACTTTGTGTGTAAATTACCATGTAAGATGAGTTATAACAAAATACATTGCTATATTTTAGTAAGCCAAATTTAAATAGAGTAAATATCATATAAATTATGATCAAGATGTCATCTATTTTTGATAGACCGTTATTAATATATGATAATAAATGTACTTCATGTATCAAATTTGCAAAATTAGCAACTAAAACTTCAAGAGGTTGGATACGTACCATTGGCCATTTTGATTCTGTTGAAATAGCAAATATAAGAAAGAGGATTTTTCCACTAAATTATGATCCAACAAAAATGTTTTGGCTTATTAATAATAAAGGAATATACGGAGGTAGAAAAGCTTTGCTTCCTTTATTGAAAGAGATAATTATTGGAATTTTTAATACTCGAAGAAACAATGATGATAATTTTACATTAACATGTGATTATTTGGATCAACATTCATGTAATAAATCGATTAATATAATAAAAAGAAGTTTTAATTTATTTAGGAATGGAGAACACTTTTCTTTTAAAGATCATTGATTAATTTAAAACTTATTTGATCTAAAACTTATTTAGCTTAAATTTTATGTGCTTCTTTTAAGTAATAATTCTCCCTAAAATCTTTTTCCTCATTTTTTAAGAGATCAGTATATGATACTCCCTCATAACATTGAATAATGTAAAGTTGTCTATAAGCGTCATGAAATATTTTTTACCCGACAATGAAATGAGTTTGGCTAAAATATATTATTGATGAATTATTTACTAATATGAATAAAATATTACTTATGTTCATACGATTTAATACCTAATCGCTATGACGTTTAAAGTTGGGTATATAATCAAATTTTGTAAAATTTTCCTTCATTGTATTTTATTTATTATGACAATCATGACATTTTTCCGATGTATTTACTGTACCTTTTTTACCACAAATTATACATCTTTTTCCATAATTAATAGTAGTTTTTGGTGATTTAACTTTTTGTAGACAAAATCCGCAAATAGGGGCTTCCATTGGATAACTTGAAAGAAATCCATTACCACACTGATTACATTTTAAACTATACATTTTACCCTTAGGCTTCCACGTCAATCTTCGAATCCATTTAAAAATCATTTTATTCTAATATAATTTTTAATCATCTATATTTCTTTAGATTAGAGTAATAACCACATAAATGGAATTAATTACGAAATATCCATCTAGATATCATAGCCTGTTTTTTATCAGTACAGAAATATATAATTATCTTGATACAAGTTGTTAATTATTATGCGATTAATTTAATTACATATCGATCTTCCAGTATGTATAGCAGGATATGGTATTTTTACACGATCAATTAGAAACAATATTTAGAGTAAATCTAAATTGTTCTAGTTATTATTATAAAGAATAAGATTTGTTTATAAAGGCTCATATTTGAAAATTTTTTAACAAGAAAATTTTACTTTAATACTAATTTAGTCTTAATTAATTATATTTCAGAAACAAAATATTGAATTGTTGATCAAATCATGTTTTGGGAAAATAATATTATATTTTATACATATTTATCTCTATATTGACTTCAAAGAAGTGAATGTAAATGAATCAATTCAAATCAAAAATATAATGTCTATTTATCCGGCTGTGTTAATTTAAGATAAAATTCACCTCCTTCAACAAAAAATCATTATTGTTATCAATGATATCA
>JBHIVA010000067.1:0-9994 GCA_042138015.1 Nitrososphaeraceae archaeon
TCCATGTATCAACAACACAAATAAAAATAATTATGATTTACAACATGTATACAATTGGATTAACCTATTCATTTATCTATACAATACAACAATCAGAAACACAATCCTATTCAGAATTGGAGGTGAATGAGTCCTAAGTTAGCACAGCCTTCTAGACAGATGTTTTAAGATTTTCTATTTAATTAGGTTACCTAATTTGATAATAATTTATCGTCAAATATATAGAAATTCCTTAATGTTAAAAAAAATTAAGAAATTTAATCATGATTTTGATTAAATAATCATAATTTCTAAATTAGAGCATTAATAGGATGAATGTGATTTTTCAATGATGTTTTTTATTATGATTAATGTTAACTCGACTGTTATCTTTTATTTAGATTAAATAAATATCACAACAGGATGTTTATATATCCTGTAACCTAGAAATAGTTCTAATCTTAGTAGTTAAATTTAGGTATATACAAACATTTTTAATTAAGCAAATAAATAGGTATGGAAGAATTAGATTGAGAAATGTTGCTAGTGTTATGATTGTTATAATTACAATAAATATGATTTCTTTACTATTAGTAACAAATATTTCATATTCAGAGGAAACAGATATCCAAAAATTTAATTTAAATAATTCTTACTACAATATAACAAAACATACATCCGATACTCTAGATTCAAAAGAAAAAGATCGAGTAGTAGGCTATGCAACTGTGATGTCAGGACCAGCGCCTGTAAAGCATCCTGGACAACCTAATCATGAAATTGTCATGGTACTTCCAATAAGAGATGATGGAAAGCTCTGGTCTGGTACAGTTACTTTTACAGCAAGCAAACCTATCGAAGTAGAAATATTACATACCTACGAACCGAAAATAATACAAGATTCAGAACATGGTGAACCATATCATGCAGTTTTGCCAGGAAATAAGAGTATTGCTATTTCTCAATTTAAGCAATTTATTGACTTACCATTGGTTATAAATGGAACATCTATTAGTTCTGGTTCTTTAGTTTTTGTAGGGAGTGCCTTGGTTTTCCATAAGACAAATGCAGAGCCTTTTACGGTTACATATTCAATCGACGCTGAAGCAAAGACGAGTACATTAACTACTAAATAAATTTAATGAATATTAACAAAATTGATGAAAATATTTAAACTGAATAGCATTATCAATTCTTGTTTAATAAACTAATATATCAGTCTTACAAAATATATATTGAATTTTGATACTATAAATAATATCAACTATAAAATATGAAATTTTGTGATTTTAATATTCTTATTTTAAAAAAGTAAATTGAGCTAATATATAATTATTTACACTATCCCAATTCAGAATTAATACAATTTAATTCATCTATTTTACCATTTTGATCGTCATCTAGCAAATTATGACATATTTCAAAAATACCCTCAGCAGATTCATTTTCTGCTAGAATAGTCTCATTAGAAAATTCATCTTCTGCTGTTTCGGTATCATTAGCTATTAAATCTATAGCTTCTTCAGTAGAATTAGTTATGGCTAAAGAATTTAATATCATATTCACAGATAATAAATTTATAGAAATTATTAATAAGAGTTTAATTCCCATATGGTTATTTCAAATTATTTATTTTATAATTGTTATGAATGTTAAATGCTTCGTTATTGTTTGAATTTAGCTGAAGATGACGGGAAAGTAGATTAGATTTTTATTAATATTAACGTATTCCATAGAAGACGTAACACGTTAATTCTCCAGAATGCTAATACTTTTCATAAGCTTGACTACCCGTATGTGAAAATTCTAGAATTTTCACAAGAAACTCAATTGAATGAACTAATTGATATCAGAATAATCTTATTGAATTATTTAACATTTATGTTTTGTTCTTTGCTTTATATAATGAATCAAAGTTACATAATGTAAAAAAATACTTGGATTACTAACTGGAATGCCAGAGAATAAATATAGTTGTGGAGAAACGATAATAGAAGTAGATTAGTGTATAATAATTTTTAATTAATCTTACTATAATTAAGAAATTCAATAGTGGCTAGTGAATAAATGATAAATGTAACAATGTAGAATATGTGAATACCTTTTATAATATATCTATTTGCAATCAATGGAAAAACAATTTTTTCAAGAGTAAAAATGGTTTTGACACTACTTATTCAATATTAACGAACGAATAAAAAAATGAATGTGACATGAAAATTTAATTATCATAATTTTTTTATTTTTATGATAGAATAATCAATCAAGTGTTCCTTCGACAAAATATCCATCTTTAAAATTGACTTATACAATATATATTCTAATATAGGATTATATTTGTTTGACACAATTTCTTTCAGTTTTTGTCTATTATTTACATAGTATTCTTTTAAAGGACAATAAACATATTCTCCTATATTAATAATATCTAATAACTTGAATCCCCGTCCTTCTAAAAGAGAAAGTACATTTGATATTAAATAATGTTCTGATGCCCATGTAAATGATAATATTCCAAGTTTTACCAAACTTTCAATATACTTTAAAGACTTTGTAATTACAGGAATAACAATTACCATTAGTCCGCCTGATTTTAAAACAAACTTTGATTCTCTTATAAAATGTGTTAAGGGTTTAAAATGTTGTGCAGATTCTAATGATATAATTCGATCCACAGATTCTTTAACAAATGGCATTTTAGTTGATGTGCTATTTATTAATCGTATATCCTTAGAATATTTTTTAGGTAATTTTAAATCTGAAGTTTTTAGCTCCTTAGCAATCAAATGTTGAGTAAAACTTGTATTAATACCGAAAATTTTTAATGATGGATAATATTGTTTCCATAAAATAGATGGAGATGAAAAACCGCTTCCAGCATCTAATAATTTCTTAGCTGATTCTAGTTCTGCTATCTTACCAGTTAATTTACATAAATTTACTTGAGCATCGATTGGATTTTTTATTTCATTTGTCCAATATCCAAAATTAAGCATGTTACTTCCATCTGAGGTGATTCTCATTAGCGGCGCCAGTGTATCGTACAATCGAATCACATCTTTCTGATTACGGCGTATTGACCACAAAAATGCATCTAATGGATTAATAAAAATCAACTATTTAGATTCCTTAAAAGGGATATATCATTCTATAAATATTGGAATAAATAACTGCTATTTTTTGAAGATGAAACAATACCGTAAATCATCGATACAAATAATGAATGTTGATAGGATATGAAGTTTGGATCAAAATTCAAATCAGTTATAAGTGTATATAGTTAGAACTGAAAATGGATACCAAATATGAAAAGCCTGCTGATATTACCCAATAAGAGTTAGTCAAAAATATGACAAAGATTTCTAACTATCACTTTTGAATGACATTGTAAGGTATAATATGTATTTGACTCATATATGTTAGCAATTATTAAACAATAAGTAAAATGCGTTTCTAAGATTGAATATTTGGTGAGCTTTGTATAGAATCACGAAGATAACAGTTTTGTTGTTTATCCATGTTGATGAATCTTAAAAGCTGATAAATTCGATACATGGTGCCATTTAGATCCTAAAAAGATCTGTTTAAAATAGATTTGATATTTTTTGTGTTCTTGTGTGTATTATAATGATTTTGTGATGAATAGGAAAGTTCAACGTATTGATGATACGTGATGAAATGAATATAACTTGTAGATTGAAATTAACATCTCATTTAGGATCTTGCGTCACATGCACATTCATAAAGGTGTTAATGGCATAGACGAGAAAAATCTAGAGGTTTTAATTATTTTTACAGTGTTAAGATTTTCAAATAAAATTACATATATATCAAATAATTATTTATTTACCAATATTTGGCTCATACGTTATATATTTACAGGGCTATGAATTTTTAAAATTTAAAATAATAAATTAAATAATGAAGGTTAAAAACTATTATCTTATTATTATTTTGATTAGTAATTTATATTAGAAAATTAAACCTACAAATATGATTTATTTTTATACATAAATTATGTATAGTCATTCATCAAAAAATAAACAAGAAATATCTCCCAATGATTTAAAAAAGAAGATAGATAATAATGAAGATATTTTTCTTTTGGATGTTAGGACACCGCAGGAATATAATTCTTGGAAAATATCATATGACAATCATAGGAATCCAAAATTAATTCCTATTGACCAATTATTTGTAAATGCCTCTAATTTATTAAAAGATATTCCACAAGATAAGGAAATTGTAACTGTTTGTGCTCATGGAAATAGGTCTTTGATGGCTGCAAAACTCCTAAGTCAATTCGGATTCAATGTAAAAAGTGTAAGCGGTGGTATGGCAGGATGGAATAAGGTGGCTGATGTTGCAGAGATTCCTGTACCCAAAGCTCCATTTCAAATTTGGCAAATAAGAAGAGTCTCAAAGGGATGTATTGGATATATTATTGCTTCCAAGGAAGATAAAAATGCTATAATCATCGATCCGAGTAGTGAAATCAGTGAATATTTCTTAAAAGTTGCAAATGAAAACAGTTTAAAAATAACCAAAATAATAGATACTCATCAACATGCGGATCACGTATCTGGAGTTTCAAGATTAGCTAGGATTAAAGAAATAGAAAATACCTCTAAAGAAGGTCTAGCATGTTTTAGTTCTTATGAAGAATATTGTCCCAGTAAAACAGATCTGAATAGTATTAATTATCTCAATGATGGCGATGAAATATATATTGATCAAAAAATTGGTTTGAAAGCTATCCATACACCTGGACATACAAATGGTAGTATATCATTTGCCCTAGAGTGTAAAAATTCTGACAATATACCAATGGATAATTATTTATTTACTGGAGATACATTGTTTGTAGATGGTATAGGAAGACCTGATCTTAGAGATCAAGCTAGTTTATTTGCAGGGATACTGTATGATACTTACCACAAAAAAATTTTAAAATTTCCGGATAATACTATAATTCTTCCTGCGCATTTTAATGGATCTTCGATTAATTTAAAGCATAAAATCCCAATATATGAGACATTAGGCGAAATAAAGAAAAAGATTAAACTTCTATCTATGACAAAGGATGAATTTGTTAAAATCATAATTGATACATTGCCTTCAAGACCTATAAATTATAAGGAAATAATAACAATTAACAAGAAAGTAATTTCCTTCGATGAAAGAGAAATTCCAGACCTGGAAGCAGGTCCTAATTCTTGTGCTATCCCTCAATAAACAATATATTTTACATGTAAGATTGATCTATAATCTTGAAGCATCAAAATATATTTATTGTCTATAATAATAGAAATATTAAATGATGTATAGAGAATATATAATAAAGTTTTATAACTGGTAAGGTAAAGGTACAATTCTACATTTTGGTTATTAAAGTAATGTAGAAATGTAAATATCTTGTCTAGGAATTCTAAGAATATCAAGAAAAATCAGGATATTTTAATAGTCAAACTAATTTTTATTCCAATAGTTAAGTTAATTCCAATTTCTTTATATAACATACTTTCCATAGAATTTAATTTTAAATAACGTATTAAAGCAATTTATAGCACACTCGCCTTTTATCATTATTTATTTCATTTGAATTTTATCAGATTATTTATATAAAATTTAATTATAAGTAAAGTATATAATTTCTATATATAAAAGATTAAAGATGTTTATATTATAATTCACTTTTATAATAATAAATTGAAGAAAATATAATTAAAATAAGTAATTTAAAATGTCGTGTAGATTATTACGAAAGTAAGATAATACAGATATAGAATCATATAATATGCATAAACAACAGTTTAATGCAGTTTTCCTTGCTGTAGTGCTAGTTATGGCTGCACTTGTAATTTATCCACTGATAAAAGAAGCACATGCAACAGGAGACAAAAAAAAAGACAAGAAGGAATACTCAGAAGATGAAAATGTGCCTTTAGAAGGATCAAAGAATACAGTAGAGTCTTCAGAAGATGGAAAATACTACGAAGATGAAAATAAAATAAACAATCCTCCGGATTCCGATCACTATGGTAAAGACTTTTTAAAATATAAAGGAGTATACAAAGATCATTTTTCAGAGAAAGAAATAAAAAAAATTGTGTGTGAAGATACTGGATTATTTGCTGATACCTTAGAAAATTGTCCAATTTTGTGTCCAAAGGGAACATTATATGAAGGGTTTTATGTAAATAGTTTTAATAAATGTACAGAAAATCTATATAATTGACATTGAAGATATAAAGTGTGATATCTTAATTTATGGTCTAGAATATTTGAGATAATATCAACAATATTAATTCAGCTCTAAATTTAATATTTTTTAGTCATTTCATTAGTTTTAAAAATTATTTGTATTTTTTGATTATTTATGATATAATATAATTTTCATTTTAAATTTATGTGCTTATTTTTCTATTTGATCATTATGTAGATGATATCGTTATATAGTCGTATTACGTATTATATAATATGAATGACTTTTGAGAAAGATAGAAATAATTTTCCAATGAAAGAATATCATATAAAACACATGGAAAAAACTATTCTAAGATTTGTAAAGGGGCTACCAGAAAATTCAACGAAACAACAAAAAAGAAATTATATTAAATACTTTGGTAAAATTAGTTATGTTTGTAAAGAAATCGAATATGATATATTACATGGAGTTAAAATTGAAGAGGTTTTATCAACTCTTAAAAATATTAGGAGTTATCCTGATGTGTTACAGGTTAAGGATAATCAGGATCTCCTAAAACGATTGAATGAAATAGAAGAACATTTTATTAAATACTCAATGTAACCTGCAGGCAATAATTTTTGATTTCTTTAGTATTAAATATCAATTTTCTCAGTTTATTACAAATTTACGGTATTATTTTAAAATATACGAAGATTATTTAATATATTTTCAACCATTTTTTAACCGCTAGGTTCTAAGAATTTTACATGTGCAGTAGGTCAATGAAGTAATATATTTTTAGATAGATATATTGGTATAATTTTCTAGTACAAATTTAGGCCTTTGAATTCACATTGGAATTATTTCTACTGTGTCGATTATATTGGCATTGGATTTATCAAATTGACTTTGTTAGTACCTTTATGATGAAAATATTCTATTAATCTAAAACAAATTAAAGAAATAGAAATAAAGGTAAGATAGAAATAATCTACCAATCAAAATTTGATGAGGATTGATATAGATACAATTACAATCCTACAACAAGTTATGTTTAAAAGGAAAATTACAAAATTTAATTTGGTATCTTTATTATATGAAATCATTAGCTGTTTTATATATTGTAAAAAATATTTAATTTAATAATTATTATGAATGTAAAGTTTACTGCAAAATTATTCTTTCTTGTCATATATTTTTAATTTATATCGAATACTTTCAAGGTTTATCATCTGTAACTTTAACATTGACATCACAAGGAATTGAATAGGTTGAATTCAATTCCACACCCCCAGCATCTTTAATATAATCATTATTTTTATCATCGTAGAACCGTACGGTATATGTATCCTCAGAAAAATCGTCTGCAATAGTATAATCATTAAATCCTCCAGTGCTATTTGTAGAAAAATAGCCAAAAGTATCTACAATTCCTTCTGAATTGATAAATTCCCAATACACATTGCCATTTTTATTGAAACCATTAATAGTCATGTGTATCTTTTCTTCATCTTCGAAATGACAGCTTGGAGATATGTGTACAATAGGTTCAATAGTAGTTATAGCATATATATTTTGACCTGTTAAAAAGATGGAGATAAATACAATAGAAAATAAGAAATAGTTAATAGATAATCGTGACATTTATGATAAAATAAATAAATTTTCTTAATTTTTCCTAAATTGATCTTCTATCATATCAAGATTATTTAGAATGTTGTTATACAGATTATTTATATTTTCACTAGATTCTTTATCATTTATTGCATTTGAAAAATCTTCCCTAATTAATAATTCAGTTTCTTCCATTAACTCTTTATCCAATTCTCTTAATGGTTCTTCAATATATTCATAATTATCTATGTATGCTATATCTATAAGTTCAGATGCACCAGTATAGTTCGCAGATTTATATTCTGTCATTGTTTGATTTAATAGAGTCCTAATATAAGAAATTATTTGTAATGGATCTTCATTTTCTTGTGCATGTATATTATACATATTACTAATAGAAAATGAACTCAAAACTAATATAATTAACACTAGTGGTAGGAAGTTGCTAGTTTTCATTATTGATTTAAAATATTAAGTATATTTAAAATATATGTATTTTTCAATCTAGAATGGAAATAGATTGTAAAGAATTTCAAAAACATATACCATACAACTCTATGAAAAGCAATTTTTATCGGTCTCATAAAGACTTTTCCTGAAAAACAGCTTGATATAAGTTATTTACTCTATGGAGGAGTATTAAAATTGATAATAATTCAAAATAAGGAAATAATGGTTATAATTAATGTAATTGGTTAAAAAACAGTATATATATTAATTTATAATTAAATATACTGAAAAAAATTTAGTAAAAGTAACGATTCTGTTATATTATATCTGAAAGATAATTTAGACCAATATAATATGAAAAAATAATTCAGAAATTGCTTGTTAAATGAAAGGTGCTTTAATTATGGTCAACTATTTACTATAACTAGACAAGAACAAGTTGGAGAGGGGAGTGCGAAGTTATCTTATACCGCAAATGATTATGTATCCATTGTTAACATGGATCTTCTTTTCTCTCCAACACTACTGATTTGGAGCATGAAGATTCTCTATAGATTTTAGTGTAGTTTTTGTTTGTTGGTAGTAGATTGGAGGATATTGCTTCTATACACTATAGAGAATTTCTCAGTAGTAATTATAGTAATGCATTACAATTACTTAAGTCTTGATTAATGGGTATTTCTTGCAAAAAAAATCAATTATAAACCAAAAAATGTCACTTTATGAAATAACTATAGAGACGAATTAAAGAATTATCAGTTATAGGAAATGTTAAAATATTTTGATAGGTAAAATAAGACTAAAATATGAATTGTGAATTATTTCCTTTAGGAAGTATATCTGGTTTAGTATTAACCACAGCAACACTAGTATTCCGATTTTTTGAAACAAGAAATGAGTTTGAAGAAATTCAAAAAATAGAAATAGAGACCACGTAAATAAAAATTCATTTAATAAAAAATAAAATTTGAGAAAATGGAAAGCTTAAAAGGATAATATTTAGAGGATACACTCTAATGTATATTTTATTTATATTTAGTAATACCTATTGTAGTTAGAATAATAACAATAAATTAATATATTCATTTATAATTTTAATCTAAAGATTGTTATAACTAGTCAATCCCTTTTCTCTGGTAATAAATATAGTCATGATTAATATTTTAGATGAGATCTACCTAGAAATGAGGTCTGAGTTAGTTATGTTTAATAAATAACTGTCTATTTAAAGTAACGATATTGGGTCATTAAGACATAAATTTTTATATTCACATATGAGCTGTGAACATTTTATTCTAATATATATTCACATTTGCCAAAAATTGAATATCTACTATGTGGTTATGTATTGTTTTGCTTTGTCCTTGGTGAGTCTACGAAACATCTATAGTGGCACCTATTAAAGACAAAAACTAAATCATGTTATTATATGATTTTGGATTTAACTAACGATTTGACTCTTATTTTTCTAAAGTTGTAAGTTTTTTATCTGAAATAACTTCTTCATAAACTTCAATATGTTGTGCTATATGAAAATCCCATTTAAGTATATTTTTAAATACTTCTACATTCATTGCAAATTTTTCATAATAGTGTTCTATATACAATAAGGCTTTAGCGAATTTCTCTGCATTTCTTTTTACACATATACCTAAACCTTTTTTAGAAAATTCTTGAAAGAATTCCAGATCAGAAGCAATAAATGGTAATCCATGTGCTAATGCATCAAACATTACACCAGATCCTGAAGTTACTTTGTAA